>JAPLNB010000129.1 GCA_026693085.1 Planctomycetota bacterium
GGGCGGCGGTGGGACTTGGACAACGCCGAGGCGGTGATGGCGTTGGAAGCGATGTATCAGAGCCACCTGTGGGATCGCTACTGGGCCAAAGCACTATGCCATCAAAACTAACGCGCCGCCCGAATTATTGGGCACACCCCCACTTTCTGCTTTCCCAACTGAGAACCTTGAGTGCTTTGGTCGCCGCCGCACTGCACGTGCAGCGAATCACCCTGGCTAATCTCGACCGGCAGATGCTGGGGGTCCTCAAGCACCAGTTCAAACGCGTCTGACGATTCTGTCGTCCAGTTCCCCCACGGGTGCGACAAAAACACCGGCGCCAGCACCAGCAGGTTCTTCGGCCACGGGTGAACCCGCAACGCCTGCATCAACACCCGCACCGAAAAAACCGGTGCAGCAAAAACCCGCGACACCCGACCAATCCGCTTCGCCTCCTCAACCACGCCGCGATCCCTGCCCACCACCATCGGACGCTGCGTGTGCTCCCAGATCGGCACATCCGCCTTGCTGTCGCCGATTTAATCGAAATCACTCGACCCCAGTCGGGCCTTCATCGCCTCCAGCTTCCGCAATCCCTTGAATTGCTCCCGCCCGTTGATGGCTATCACCCCGTCGAATGGCCCCGGAAACCCTGAAACGCGAATCCGGATTCATCATTCATCATTCATCATTCATCATTCATCATTCATCGTTCATCGTTTCCCCCAGGCCGCCCTCAGCGTGCCATCCAGGTCCACGCACACCGCCCGTGGTGGTTCCGTTTCAACTGGCAAACTGTGTCAGGCTAATGCCTTCCTTAAAATACCCGATCCCTCGTGACAATCCCGATTTGCCCACACGGCTTCTCTTATGCCCCCGATCCCATTAGGCCTCAGCCATACACGCTGTCAACAAATCCCTCGCATCCGCCAGTTGCCCTCATCCCCACTCTCTCACAACGTCCTCATAACCCACAAACATCTTTCCGCACATGACACCGCCTTGACGTGACCCGGCTCTGCCACTACCTTGTCCCTAGGTTATGGATCCTGCGGGCGGGCAACGCCTTTGCGAGGCCATTACTCTCGGGTGCAGCGCATCACCCTCTGTGGTCTGTGCCGCACTTTCGCCGAATGTTGGGCGTGGCTTTGGGCCGGCGGATTAAGCGAACTCTTGGCAGCCTCGGTCTCTGACGACCCAAGCTATCATTTCCGCCGAATCCTGAAACGTCTGACGCCAAGCACACGCGCCCGTTCGCTAAACATTGCATGTGGGTTACTGATGGATCATCTACACCTCAAAACGGTCCTCTGCTGCATCGGCACTCGCCCTGAACTCATCAAAATGGCCCCCGTCGTCAAGGCCTTCCAACGAAGCTCCGCCTGCCGCTGCCGCGTCCTCCTCACCGCACAACACCGCAGCCTCGTCGACCAGATGCTCCATTTCTTCGACATCCACCCCGACATTGACCTCAACATCATGAAGGCCAACCAGTCGCTCCCAGAACTTACCGCCAGACTCCTCGTCCAGCTCGACTCCGCACTCGCCGACGAAAAACCCGATATCGTCCTCGCTCAAGGCGACACCACCACCGTCTTCACTACCGCACTCGCCTGCTTCTACCGCAATATCCCCTTCGCACACGTCGAAGCCGGACTCCGCACCCACAACCTCCGCTCACCCTTCCCCGAAGAGGCCAACCGCCTCCTCGCCGGACGACTCTCCGCCCTCCACTTCGCACCCACCGCCTCCGCCCGCGGAAACCTCCTCCGCGAAGGCATTTACCCCGACACCATCCACATCGTCGGAAACCCCGTCATCGACGCACTCCTCCTCGCCATCCAACGCCAAATCCCCCTCGACATCCCCCTCGACCCCTTCAAACGCATGATCCTCGTCACCGCCCACCGCCGCGAAAGCTTCGGCCAACCCCTCCGACAAATCTGCCACGCCGTCGCCTCACTCACCCAACGCTTCCACGACATCGAATTCCTCTGGCCACTCCATCCCAATCCCTCTGTCAAACCCGTCGTCCAAGGCCTTCTCGGCCGAAACCCCAGCGTTCTCCTCTGCGATCCCCTCGAATACGGCCCCTTCGTCACCGCCGTCAGCCGTAGCCACCTCGTCCTCACCGACTCCGGAGGCCTCCAGGAAGAAGCCCCAGCACTCGGCAAACCCGTCCTCGTCATGCGAGAAAACTCCGAACGCCCCGAAGCCATTTGGGCCGGCGTCGCCAAACTCGTCGGAACCCGGTCCGAAACCATCGTCTCCGAAGTCGCCTCCCTCCTCCAAGACCCCCAAGCCTACGCCTCCATGAGCAAAGGCGGCTCCCCCTACGGCGACGGCAAAGCCGCCGACCGCATCGCTCAAATCGTCACCGACTACCTCGCCACCCCCGCCACCCAGGAAAACACCCTCGCTCACCCCGAACTGCCCAAGTCCCCGGTTTCCGTCTCCCTCATGCAGCCCGCAATCCGCGCCCTTCACCTCCGCCAACAACAAATCCCCGTCCCCCATGAACACGGCCTAGAAAACTCCCCCCCGCCAACACCCAGATAGGCGCCCCATAAATGCCAAAACCAATCATCAGAATTCTGATTCATCATTCATCATTCATCATTCATCCTTTCTTCCCCTGTCATCCGACCCGCCGGCCTAACCCATGACCCCCCTCTCCTTCGTCTTCCTCTCCGCCGTCCGCTACGACCATTGTCTCAGCGGACGCACTCGCCGCATTGCCGACGCTCTCGCCTCCACAGGCCACGACGTCACCTTCGTCGAAATGCCCAGCCTCAAAGCCTCCTCCCTCCGCCTCATCCCCTTCTCCCGAAAAAACGGGGACGCAGCTCTTTTCCCCCCCTCCTATCCCCCGCCCCCTACTCCCCCTGCTTCACCCTCGCACCCTACTCCGAGACAGGGCCCCGGCGAGGGATTCCTTATTCCCCCCGCCAGACCCGCTCCCCCTCTCCAATCTGACTCATCATTCATCATTCATCATTCATCCTTTCCCCCCCCCTTCCCCGCCTTCCTCCGCTTTCACTCCACTCCCCCCGCCCGACTCTGGACACGCTTCGTCCAACAGCGCCTGATCACCAGAATCCCCAACCTCGCCAACGCCGCCATCATCGTCTCCACCCCCTGGTGGATCCCCATCCTCCAAGACCTCCCCCGCCGCATCCTCTGCTACGACTACATCGACCACCTCACCGTCCACTCCGCCACACCCATCATGTCCACCTGGGACGACAATCTCCTCGCCATCTCTGATCTCGTCACCACCGTCAGCGAAACCCTCCAACACTCCCTCTGCCAACGCCTCGACCCCGCCCGCATCGCACTCCTCCCCAACGGCGTCGAAAACGCCTGGCTCGATTCCACCGTCCCTCCCATCCCCCGCTCCGCCATCACCGGCGGCCCAGACAGACCCATCGCCGGATTCATCGGCGCACTCTTCGAATGGATCGACATGCCCCTCCTCGCCGCCGCCGCCGCCGCCCTCCCACACACCCTCTTCGTCCTCGCCGGACCCACCCGCGCCGGCATCCACATCTCACCCCTCCGACGCTTCCCCAATATCCGCCTCTTCCCCGCACAGCCCTACCCCGACGTCCCCCGCTGGATCCGCGCCTTCGACGTCTGCCTCATCCCCTTCAAAAACGACCTCATCTCCCACTCTGCCGACCCCATCAAACTCTACGAATACCTCGCCCTCGGAAAACCCGTCGTCTCTTCCCTCCGCTTCGGCTCTGCCGCCGACCCCCCCCCCATGCTCGTCGCCGACTCCCCAGCCCAATTCGCCCACTGCATCCGCCAATCCCTCCAAGAATCCAACTCCCACGCCCATCGCATCTCCTACGCACGTCGCAACACCTGGGAAAAACGCGCTTCCAACCTCCTCTGCCTCCTCCAGGATCATTGCGACAACCCCCCCCACCCCTGAACCCTGACCACTGGCGTGAGCGACAAACGATGAACGATGAACGATGAATGATGAATCATGAACACCCTGAATCGCGAATCCTGGATTCATCATTCATCATTCATCATTCATCATTCATCATTTCCCCTTGACCCCTGACCCCTGAACCCCTTGCCCCTAAACATCCTCTTCTTCGTCCGCCCAGATCTCACCGACCTCCCAGGCGGCGACACCCTCCAGGTCCTCGCCACCGCCCAAGCCCTCCGCCAATTCCCCCTCCCTTCCGATTCATCATTCATCGTTCATCGTTCATCGTTTCCCCACGTCACCATCTCCTCCGATCCCAACATCGACCTCGACCCATACCACTGCGTCCACCTCTTCCACCTTGAACGCCCCCACGAAACCTACATCTACCTCCTTGCCGCACTACACGCACAAAAACCCATCGCACTCTCCACCATCTACTGGCCCGAAACCAGGCGCCCTCGCCCACATTCCATCCTCTACCGCTCCCGCCGACACTTCTGGCGCGAAGACGCCAAAAATATCATCCGCTGCCTCCTCGCCCGAACCCCACTCGAACGAAAAGCCGCCTCCCTCGCCATCAGAACCGGCTTCGCACGCTGCCGACAAGAACTGCTCGAATTCGCCTCCATCCTCCTCCCCAACTCCCAAGCCGAAGCCGACCTCATCGCCAAGGAATGCCGCCACCCCCAACGTTTCGTCGTCACCCCCAACGTCATCGATCTCGCCGCCTGCCAGAACGTCCTTGCATCCCCAAACCCCCACGCTGCTCCCTCCCTGGGTCCCCCTCACGACATCCTCTGTGTCGGACATTTCGACCCCCGCAAAAACCAGCTCGGACTCATCCACGCCCTCGCCGGCCTTGATGTCTCCGTCACCTTCATCGGCGCCCCACGCCGAATGCACCGCCGATACTACCGCCAATGCCTCCTCGCCTCCCACGACCAACACCGCTTCCTCGGCCCACTGCCCCACCCAGCCATCCTCCAATACATGCGCTCCGCCCACGCACACATCTGCCCCAGCCGCTACGAAACCCCAGGCCTCGTCAACCTCGAAGCCGCCGTCATGGGCCTCGCCGTCGTCGCTCCCGACTGCCCTCCCGTCCGCGAATACCTCAAAAACCACGCCATCTATTTCCAACCCGACGACCTCGATTCCCTACGCACCGCAGTCGTACTTGCCCTCAATCACCCCCCAACCCCAGAACTCGCACGACACGTCTCCGAAAACTACACCCTCCAAGCCCTAGCCCAAACCACCCTCCACGCATACTCTATGATCGTTCACTAAGCCGTACCGGAGCCTCCGCGCCCATGAACGATCGCAGCAACCCCATTCCCCCCCCCTCCACCCCCTTACCCCCTCCCTCCGATTCATCATTCATCATTTATCGTTCATCGTTCTCCTGCCTCGCACTCCTCATCATCCTCTTAACCTGCACCGCCGTCCGCACCTGGCTCATCTCCCACGCCGAAATGATCTCCCGCGACGGCGTCACCTACATCAAAATGGCCCGCGAGTGGTCCCAAAATCCCTCCGCCTTCATCCACAACTACTCCTACCACGTCGGATACCCCGCCGCCATCTCCGCCATGCACCGCCTCCTCTCCACCTTCGGCCTGTCCGACCGCCTCGACACCTGGGAACTCGCCGCTCGTCTCGTCTCCCTACTCTCCGCCCTCGTCGCCACCACCGCCGTCTGGCTTTTCGCCGCCCTCACCTTCGACTACCACATCGCCTTCATCACCACCATCCTCCTCTGCGCCGCCAGAAAATGGGCCATCCTCGGCGCCGACGTCATGAGCGACGCACTCGCACTCGCCTTCCAAACCTCCGCCGTGCTCCTCACGCTCCTCGTCCTCATCCAACTCAAGAAACCCTCCCCATTCGCTCTACTCCTCGCCCTCGCACTCGGACTCTGCGCCGGCGCCGGATACCTCGTACGACCCGAATCCCTCATCGTCGTCGCAATCGCTGTTGCCATCTGGCTCGCACACCAACTCCGCACCCCCGAAACCCCCTGGAAACTCACCACCGCCGCCATCCTCACCACCGCCTTCTCCGCACTCGCCCTCGCTGCCCCTTACATGCTCGCCATCGGAACCCTCACCAAGAAAAAACGCCTCGACCAGATCGTCCCCCTCGCCAACATCCTCCCCCTCGCCATGACCGGAAATGACTACAACTCCGGCCTCCGAGAACTCCTCAACCAACTCACCGAAGCCATGCACCCCGTCCTCTTCTTCCTCGCCCTCGGCTGGCTTGTCCTCTGGACCGGCTTCCGAATCATCTCCCGTGGCCAAAACAAACCCTTCAACCCCGCACCACGCCCCGCCGGCGCCGCCATCATGCTCTTCACCGCCGCCGCCTTCACGCTCCTCCTCCTCGGCCTCCATTCCAAGGTCCACTACCTCAATTTCCGACACATCATGCTCCTCGGACTCCTACTCTCTCCCCTCGCAGGTGCCGGCGTCCTCCTCGCCGCCTACATCATCTCCGATTCACTCCGCCGATTCTCCCAATCCTTCCGCCTCCGCATCGCCTACATCCTCCTCGCACTCCTCCTCGCACCCATGCTCGTCCACGCACTCCATCCCCTCAAACAATTCCAATCACACTACCGCGACGCCGCCCTCCAACTCGCACAACTCCTCGGCCCAAACGACTTCTTCCTCGCCCGCAGCCCCTGGATCTTCCACTACTCCCAAGCCAACGGCGAATATTACTACACCGATGAACTCACCCCCCAAATGCTCCTCGACCGCATCTCCCACATCTCCCCCACACCCACCCACCTCGTCTACAGCGACGACGACCTCCGCGCCGCCCACCCCTCCCTCCGACGTATCCTCCGCCCACCCCTCTTCACCGAACTCCACCGCTTCGCCCCGGATGACCCAAAGTCCCGCGACTCCGTCCACATCTACCGCATCCACCCCCAACCCCTGAACCCCAACCCCTGAACCCCAACCCCCGAACCCTGAACCCCGAACCCTTAACCCCGAACCCCTAACCCCGACATGCGAATCGCCATCGTCCACGACTGGCTCACAGGCATGCGAGGCGGCGAAAAAGTCCTCAGCCTCCTCTGCCGCCTCTTCCCAAACGCCGACCTCCTCACCCTCTTCCACACCCCAGGCGCCTGCGACCGCCACATCGAACGCATGCCCATCATCACCAGCCCCCTCAACCACCTCCCCTTCGTCCACAAATACTACCGCCACCTCCTCCCCCTCATGCCCTTCGCCGTCGAACGCCTCCCAGCCTCCCATTACGACCTGATCATCTCCTGCTCACACTGCGTCGCCAAAGGCGTCCTCCGCTCACCCCATTCCATCCACCTCTGCTACTGCTTCACCCCCATGCGCTACATCTGGAACGCCGCCGATGCCTACGCCTCCCAAATGGGCCTCACAGGCCTCGCTCTTCGCGCGCTCACCGCCTACCTCCGCGCCTGGGACCTCCGCAGCGCCCGACACGTCGATGCCTTCCTTGCCAACAGCCACGCCGTCGCACGCCGCATCCAAACCCACTACCACCGCCATGCCCAAGTCGTCTACTCCCCCATCGACCCCGCCTTCTACACCCCGGACAACACCCCACGAGAAAATTTCTACCTCATGGTCACCGCCCTCAGCCCCTACAAACGCGTCGACCACGCCATCGCCGCCTTCGACAATCTCCGCCTCCCACTCCGCATCATCGGCTCCGGACCCGAATTCCCACGACTCTCCCGAAATCTGCCCACCAACATCCAACTCCTAGGCTGGCAAAGCAATAACACCATCCGACAACACTACCGCCGCTGCCGTGCACTCCTCATGCCCGGCGAAGAAGACTTCGGCCTCGTCCCCCTCGAAGCCAACGCCTGCGGTGCACCCGTCATCGCACTCGCCGCCGGCGGAGCTCTCGAAACCGTCATCAATATTGATCACCCAGCCCATGATTCCCCCACCGGTCTGCTGTATACTCCCCACACCGTGGATGGACTGGTCAACGCCGTACAACGCTTCGAGGCACTGCAACACCGATTCGACCCCCAATGCCTCGCCGCCTGGGCCAGGCATTTCGGACCCGATCGCTTCATCCGCGAGTTCAAGCAAGCACTTCGCCCCCTGCTTGAAAAAAAAGGACTCGGTGACCCGTGGTCAAACGACACAATCAATTGATGCTCTCGCTCCTCGTCGCCAACGACCTCGCTGCCGTTGCTTCCGCATTCATCGCCGCCTACTACGAAAACCTCCTCGCCGTACACCTCAACGTCATCAACTCCCCCATCGCCATCCACGACCTCATGCCCGCTGCCTTCATCGCCGCCCTACTCTGCATCCCCGTCTTCGCTCGATCAGGCCTCTACCAGCCAAAACGCACCAAACGCTTCCTCGCAGAACTCCCCATCATCCTCCGCGCAGTCTGCACCGCATGGTGCTTCACCTACGTCGTCGTCGGACTCATGAAGCACCCTTCCTCCTCTCGCGTCCTCATGACCTGCCTCCTCGCCTCCTGGCTACTCACCGCAACCTTCAGCAGACTCCTCGGCCGACAAGTCCTCCGCTACTTCCGACAACGCGGACTCAACCTCCGCTTCGCCGCCATCGTCGGCACCGGCCGACTCGGACAAACACTCTACCACGGCGTCCGCCGTAACCCCTGGACCGGCATCGAACCCGCCTACTTCGTCTCCACCAACCCCTCACGCACCTCCCTCCTCGGCCTCGATGTCCTCGCACTCACCACCAATATCAACGACATCCTCGCCTCCCGTCCCGTCGATATCGTCCTCCTCGCTCTCCCGGCACACGACCACGAAACCGTCGAACAACTCCTCAACCAGCTCGCCAACACCGAACTCGACATCCGCGTCGTCCCCGACATGCTCTCCTTCCATTTCCTCCGACACGACATCGATCAACTTGATGGCCTCCCTATCGTCACCCTCACCCATACACCCCTCGGCGGCTGGAACCGCGTCATCAAACGCGCCATCGACCTCCTCATCTCCGTCCCCGCAACCGTCCTCCTCGCTCTCCCCATGATCCTCATCGCACTCCTCGTCAAACTCACCAGCAAAGGCCCCATCTTCCACTCCCAGATCCGCACCAGCGTTGGCGGCCGCCGCATCCGCATCCTCAAATTCCGAACCATGGTCCCAGACGCCGAAAATCACACCGGCCCCGTCTGGGCCGCCGACGACGACCCCAGAACCACTCCCATCGGTCGATTCCTCCGCAAAGCCAGCCTCGACGAACTCCCCCAACTCCTCAACGTCCTCCTCGGCCAGATGTCCCTCGTCGGCCCCCGCCCCGAACGCCCGGAACTCGTCGAACGCTTCCGCACCAACGTCCCAAGATACATGCTCCGACACCACGCCAAGGCCGGACTCACCGGATGGGCACAGGTCAACGGCCTCCGTGGACAAACCTCCCTCCGAAAACGCCTCCAATACGATATGTTCTACATCTGCAACTGGACCCTGGGCCTCGACTTCCGCATCATCTTCCTCACCCTCTTCCCCTTCTTCTCCCGCGCCCGCTCCCGCCGAAAAGGCCTCGCCTCCACTCGCCCCCTCGAAGCCAACCTCCAATGGCTCACCGTCCCCAACACCGCTCTGCCTCCCATACCCCATCCCCGCACCTGAAAAGCGGACAGGCCCCTATTACCCTCTTATAAAGCGGACGGGACTCTTTTTCCCATCCTTCCGCCAAACAACCACTTTCCCCCATCCCCCCCTCACCTTTCACTCAAAACAATAAAAAGATACCGCCCGCGCTGCGCAACTGAAAAAAACCAGAAGAATCTCTCGCACTTTTCCCAGGAAACTCTCCAATCCCCAGAATCGCGCTGCGCCACCCGCACCCATTTCGCGCAACACCACCCTTAATACGGAGGGACCGTATATGCGCCAGATGGACCGACCAACCCGCGCCCCCGTCCCACGGCTTGCCATCCAAGCCGGACTCCTCTCCCTCAGTCCTTCTGTCCCTCCCTCCTCCCCCTCCTCCCTTCGTGCCTCATTGCCTTGTTCCCTTCGTCCCTTGCGTTGCCGCTGTGTCACTTTCTGCTCGTTTCTGGTCGGTTTCGGTCGGTTTTGGTCGGTTTCGGTCGGTTTTGGTCGGTTTCAGAGTACCGTTTTCCGTGCGAAATATGACGTAAATATCTAAAAAAGAGGATCTTATGATAAAAACTGCTCCAATCACCCGCCGCCAAACTATTTTCCTCCGTTCTTTGCTTAAAAATGCTCCAGATTCCTCCACCTGGCCCTCCCCAACCATCCTCCGCCGCTGGCTCCGACGCCCCGCCTTCCTCCGCGCCCTCAACTCCCTCCGCCTGACCCTCAACTACACCTCCGACCTCCTCCTTGCCTACGCCGCCACCTACGCCGCCCTTGCCCTGCAACCATCCGCCACCCCAGACCATTCAACAATCGAAAATCAAAAATCGAAAATCGATCTCCTCAAACTCTCCCACCTCCGCCAACGCTTCCCCGCCGCCATTCCCGCCCCAACCCCTCGCTCCCCCCTCGACCCCACCGAACAAGCCGTCCACGAACGCTTCATGCAGATGCTCATGACCGTCCACCCCGACGTGAACGCCCGAGAAGCCCTCGAATTCCTCCAATCCCGTGCCAACGCCCCCGATTCCCCGCCCCCCTCCAGAGACGCCATCCTCCAGGAATTGGACCGCCTGCAACATGCCCCGCAACCCTGATCGACAAACATCTTGCACCTCGCCCACTCCTTGCTATAGTCCCTCTATCTCACAAGGCTTCACAGAAAGGACCAACACCATGCCTTCCGGCCAATTCCACCACTTCGGCGTCCCCTCCAAAACCAAACGATCCAACGAAACCTACATCGAAGGCGGCAAAGTCTTCGTCACCGACCCCGCCTCCCACCCCTACCACGTCGAATTCGTCCGCTTCGAATCCGACTCCCCAATGCCCGACCTCTGCCAGAACACCCCCCACGCCGCCTTCATCGTCCCCAACCTCGACGACGCCCTCAAAGGACAGAAAATCATCGTCCCACCCTTCGACGCCAACCCCACCCTCCGCGTCGCCTTCATCCTCGACGGCGACGCCCTCATCGAACTCATGGAAACCAAGTCATAAGTCTGTTCATCATTCATCATTCATCGTTTTACTACCAATGCCAATGAAAAAATTCCTCAACAAACCCGTCAATCTCGTCGCCGAACTCCTCGAAGGCTTTGTCCTCGCCAACGCCGACAAGCTCAAACTCGCCGGCACCAACCTCGTCGTCCGCACCAACCCCAAATCAAAAAACAAAGTCGCCCTCGTCACCCTCGGCGGATCAGGCCACGAACCCGCTCTCTCCGGCTTCGTCGGCTACGGCATGCTCGACATCTCCGTCCCCGGCGAAATCTTCGCCGCACCAGGCCCACCCCGAGTCATCGAAGCCCTCCGCCTGGCCAACCGGCCCGCCGGAGTCCTCTTCGTCGTGCTCAATCACGCCGGCGACGTCATGACCGCCAACATCGTCATGGAAATGGCCAAAAAAGAGGGCCTCAACGTCAAACAAATCCTCACCCACGAGGACATCTCCACCGGCCCGCGAGACAACCCCGACGAACGCCGAGGCCTCGTCGGCGCCCTCCCCGTCATCAAAGTCGCCGGTGCCGCCGCCGAACAACGCAGATCCCTCGACGATTGCCTCGCCATCGCCACACGCATGGAAGCCAACTCCGCCACTCTCGCCGTCGCCGTCTCCGGCGCCACCCACCCCTGCACCGGCGAACCCATCGCCACCTTTGCCGATGATGAAATGGTCGTCGGCATGGGCCAGCACGGCGAAGCCGGAACCGGCTCCCAAAAACTCGCCTCCGCCGATAAAACCGCCGAAATCATGCTCCCAATGCTCCTCGATGACCTCAAAATCAAACCCGGCGAACAAGTCCTCGCCCTCCTCAACGGCGTCGGCTCCACCACACTCATGGAACTCTACCTCGTCCTCCGCCGCATCAACCAACTCCTCGCCGAAAAAAAAATCTCCCTCGCACGCTCCCTCGTCGGCCAGTTCCTCACCGTCCAGGAAATGGGAGGCTTCCAAATGTTCATCGCCCGCATGGACCCCGAACTCCTCCGCCTCTGGGACGCCCCCTGCAACACCCCCGCCCTCACGAAGTAACGACTGTCGAAATATGCCTGACCGCATCGACTACAACATCCTCGTCCGAATGCTCCATGCCGCTGTGCAACAGGTGCGAGACAACCACCAGAACCTCTCCCGCCTCGACTCCTTCGGCGGCGACGGTGACCACGGCACCACCATGCTCCGCGCCATGGAACTCCTCTCCAAAACCATCGACTCCTCCCCCAAACAACTCCCCCAACTCCTCCACGACATCGGCTGGGCCATCATGGGCGTCGATGGCGGAGCGGCCGGCCCACTCTTCGGAACCTTCTTCATGTCCATGTCCGAAGCCGCCGCAGGCAAGGACTCCCTCGACATCCCCACCCTCGCCACTGTCTTCGACTCCGCTCTCGCCGGCGTCCAAAAACGCACCAAAGCCCAGGTCGGCGACAAAACCATGATCGATGCCCTCGTCCCCGCCGTCCGCGCCCTCCGCGATGCCCCCGATCTCGCAACAGCTCTCCAAAATGCCGCCGCCGCCGCCCAATCCGGCGCCGACTCCACCAAAAACTTCAAGGCCAGGTTCGGCCGCGCCAAAAACGCCGGCGATAAGTCCATCGGCTCACCAGACCCCGGCGCAACCTCCGTCGCACTCATTTTCCGTGGCTTTTACCAAGGATTCCATTCTCATGGCTGAAGCAGATAAACAAGACACCGAAAAAAAAGACTTCCAGGTCAACGTCCCCATGCAGACACCCGGATTCTTCCTCCGCGGCGCCGCACACCTCGACTGGGGCATGAAAAACCGCCTCTCACGCATCTTCAACCCCAAGACCGGCCGCACCGTCATGCTCGCCTTCGACCATGGCTACATCATGGGCCCCACCTCCGGCATCGAACGCATGGACCTCGCCATCCCACCCCTCGTTCCACACGTCGATTGCCTCATGTGTACCCGTGGCGCCATCAAAACCTGCATCTGCCCCACCTCCAATAAGCCCCTCGTCCTCCGCTGCTCCACCGGTGCCACCATCCTCAAGGAACTCTCCAACGAAATCATCGGCGTCACCGTCGAAGACGCCCTCCGAATCAACGCCGCCGCCGTCACCACCCAGGTCTACATCGGCGGACCCTACGAAAAAGAAACCCTCGCCAACCTCGCCGCCCTCATCAACGAAGGCAACCGCTATGGCATCCCCACACTCGCCGTCACCGCCGTCGGCCGCGAAATGGTCCGCGATTCCCGCTACTTCGGCCTCGCCTGCCGCGTCGTCGCCGAACTCGGCGCCCACTTCGTCAAAACCTACTACTGCGAACCCGGTTTCGACGAAGTCGTCGCCGGCTGCCCCGTCCCCGTCGTCATCGCCGGCGGCAAAAAACTCCCCGAATTCGATGCCCTCAAGATGGCCTACAAGGCCATCTCCCAAGGCGCCGCCGGCGTCGATATGGGCCGCAACATCTTCCTCGCCGACGACCCCGTCGCCATGACCCAGGCCGTCGCCGCCGTCGTCCACAAAAACCAAAAACCCGAAAATGCATTCGAGATGTACAACAGCCTCAAGGCCGATCACGCCAGATCAAAGTAGGGCACGCTATTGCGTGCCATTTGAAAGGAACTCGATCATGAAGATCACTCGCCGAAACATGCTTGTCACAGTCGCTGCCGCAACCGTCCTCCCCGCCTCTGCACACGCTGCTCGAGCGCCCCGCGAGCTTCCCAAATTCCGCAACGAAGACTTCTACAAAGACGGCAAGTTCAACCCCGTCGCCGCCAAGGAAGCCTACTACCAGCTCATGCAGTTCTACCGCTACCCCATCGTCGATCGCCTCAAGACCGACGACTTCTGGGCCCTCGACTTCGCCCTCGGTAACTTCCTCGAAGCCGGCATGGGCGGAATCCTCTGGGTCAATAACAAAGAGCACAACTACTTCGGCCACGAAATCTTCCTCCTCCCAGGCCAGGCAATCCCCGAACACAAACACGTTGCCACCGACGCCCCCTGCAAGATGGAAGGCTGGCAGCCCCGCTACGGCATGATCTACCTCTTCGGCGAAGGCGCCCCCTCCGCTGACGTCAAGGAACCCCTCCCCCCCATGCACAAGGACTGCGCCAAAACCAAGTGCGTTGGCCTCCTCAAGCCCGGCCAAGTCGCCGGCCTCTCCAAACCCGAAGAATGGCATTTCATGAAAGCCGGACCCGAAGGCGCCATCGTCACCGAATACGCCACCTACCACGACGGCAAAGGCCTCCGCTTCAGCCACCCCAAAGTCGTTTTCTAACCGGCCGCCCAGTCGCAACCGCGCGACGACTACCTAAGACGATTCCGACCGCGGACCCCCTGTCCCGTTCCGTCGTCGCCTACAATCTGGAAACCCGAAATGCCCTTTGGCCCCCTTTCCATAGACCGGCCAATCCGCATAATAGGGCGATTTCCGCCCAGCTTGCCCAGTAACGGGCCGGCTGAGCACTTTGACAGTTGAATATTCGCGAGGGATATCTGATGGGCCCGACCAATCTAGCTCTGGTCAAGTTGTTCCGCGCCGATCAGGAACTGCGCGCCGCCCAAGGCAGGCTCGATGCCGCCTCTCGTAGCGTACGCGCCCAAGAGCGCCGGATCGCCGATTTGAATGAGAATCTCAGACTGCTCCAGTCCCAGCTCCGTGAGCAGAAGGCCAAGGCTGCCCAGTTCGACCTGGACATTAACACACGCGACATCAAGATCGAAAAGTTCCGCTCCCAACAGCAGAACGCCAGTAACCACAAGGAATACCAAGCCTTTCTCACCGAGATTAACACCGAGAAAATCGACAAGTCCAAACTCGAAGACGAATTGCTCAAGGTCATGGAGATCGTTGAGAAGCTCCAGCCGCAGATCACGGACCTGATCGCACAGATCCAGTCCGACCAGGCCAAACTCGCCCAGACCCAGCAACAGCTCGTCGCCAAGCTCACAGAGCTCCAAACCGAGGTCAGCCAGCGCAAGACAGTTCGCGACGACGCTGCCAAAGCGGTTCCCCCCAAGGCCATTGATACATTCGAGCGCCTGGCCGAGAAACTCGATGGCGAAGCCATGTCCGCGATTGGCAAGTTCCATTCCCGTCGCGAAGAGTACGTCTGCACCGCCTGTAACATGTCCTTGGTCCCCGACGTCTATAATCGCCTCCATTCCCGGGACGAGTTGGTCTTCTGTCCCAGTTGCCATCGGCTTCTGCTCATCCCCGCCGACCTCCCGCCCGAAACCGCCATCAACAAGCCCAAGGAACGCCGCGAGCCTCGAGAGAAAGTCGTTCCCGCCGCGATCGGCCGCCAAACCTCCGCCTCCGACATCAGCCGCTCCATCACCTCTGAGGAAGATGAGGCCGCCACACCCGAGCCCCAACCGTAGCCCGCGGCGCCCGCATGAAAGATGAACTGATCACGCTGGAGTTCGATGGCGGCAGCCGCGGCAACCCCGGCCCCGCCGGCATCGGTATCGTCCTCCGCGCCGCCGATTCCACCCCCTTAGTTACGCTCGGTCGCTTCATCGGCCGCGCCACCAACAACGTCGCCGAATACACCGCGCTCGTCACGGCTCTCCAGAAGGCCCGCGACCTCGGCGCTCGCCGAATTCGCGTCTGCGGCGACAGCGAACTCGTCATCAAGCAGATGCGCGGCGAGTACCGCGTCAAACACCCCGACCTTCAACCGCTCCACCGTGAAGCCCAGGCGCTGGCCAACCAGTTCGAACACGTCACCATCGAGCACAACTACCGCGAGAAGAACACCCTCGCCGACAAACTCGCCAACCTCGCCATGGACCGCAAGGCCGACGTCACCGACGCAAACGAGTCACCCATCGATGCCCCCGCCCCCACCGAAAGCAAACCCGGCGATCACCACACCTGCCCCCGCTGCGGCTGCGCCATCGAAATCAAGCACGCCTCGCGCCTCCGCCCCCACCAGCTCCGCCCTTTCATCTGCCAGTGCGGGATGCGGATGAATATGGGTGATAGGTAGGGGAGGAGAGAACCCTACGCTCCCCGCGGTGAGGACGGGCGCAACAGATGCTATGCCGTAACCTACTGAACGCAGAGAGCTCAAGGTCGCCATTTGGCCGCCGCCGTGCTTCAGCGGGCTATGCGGAACCCGATGTAGTCGCTGTCGCCTTGGCCGGTGCCGGAACTGCTGGGTGGGAGGTACCAGCCTCCACCGCGGTATCCGCAGCGCACGCTGAACGGGCCGTCATCCCAGCATGCGCCCTTCATGAAGTGAAAGCGGCCGGTGTGGTCGAACGGCTTGGGACTGCCAGGGTAGGATCTGGCCCAGTCGGCAACCCATTCCCATGCATTGCCCACCATGTCCATGCAGCCGTAGGGGCTGGCGCCGGATGGGTTTGTGTAGCTGCCGACCGGAGCACTCTGGTTGATTCGATACCCTCCGCCCGCGGGGTTGTGATCATCCGCGTTGTTGCACTTCTCCGGATCCCATGTGTCGCCCCAGGGGAAGACGTTGGCGTGCTGTTTCTTCTCGTCCCAGCGGGCGGCCTTCTCCCATTCCGCCTCGGTCGGCAGTCTCCCGCCCGCCCACTTAGAGTACGCCTCGGCTTCGTAATAGGTCACCCCAACTACGGGATGGTTGTCCGTCTGCGTGAAGCGGGGATGTGCGAACCCGTGGCCGATCCATTCCTGCTCTGCGGCCCAGTACTCTGGTTCGTTACGCTCGGGCGCACCGGCCGGCCGGGTGACGCGAGTGACCTGCCCGTGCATTCCCGCGTAGTCGATGGTGTTGCCCTGTTTCCATTTCCAGCCTTCGGCCGACCAGTATCGCGGGTCTTTGTAGCCGCCGGCCTCGATGAACTTGCGGTATTGGCCGCGCGTCACCTCGTATTTGCCGATCAGGTAAGCCGGAAGGTCAACCCAGTGCTGCGGGAGCTCGTCCGGGTTGTCAAATCCCTCATGGCCGTTGTTACCCATCAGGAACTTCCCGGCGGGGATGGTGATCATTTCCCCAAGACGATCCTGCGGTTGAGTGGTGGGCGCGGCGGCGTGGATCATCCCGGAAACGGCCGGTATGAATAGCAGCCCCAGAACATGGCGGATAGCGAAATGAGTGTTCATGTGACCAAGCTCCGAGTTAGCAGTAACTACTGCGTGCGGTCGGGCTTGTTGTGAACGCCCGATGGCCAGGCAAGTCTCAAGCCTTGCGTATAAACAAAAGAGGGCGAGGCGAGCCTCGCCCTCCGGATCGGTCAACCGGATCAATGATTACCCAATCTTCTTCTTCGCGTCTTCCGGAACGTCCATTTTTGTCGAGCCGACGTCCTTGATCTCGGTCGTGGTGGTGCGATCAACTTCCCGCTCGTTGTTGTTGAACGTGACTTTGCCCTGCACGTTGAACGAGAACTTGGTCAGTGCGCCGTCCTTGACCCAGAACTTGGCAGAGCCCTTGGCGCCGGCGATCTCGGGCGGATTGTTCCCGCCGCGGCCGCCCATCATCAACGACTTGGCGCCGTCCTCGGTGAGGTCGCCGGAGTAAACGCCATCGGCCAGCTTGAGTTCCTTGGTCTTGCCGGCCAGTTCCTCGGCCTGTACGGCGGGTGCCTTGAAGTTCTGTACCATCCGTCCCATGAACCGGCCGGGACCCTGAGTGTCCGCGGCCGCTTCCTCCAGCGACTGCCAGGCGTCGGCGGTCTTGATCGCGCCCTTGGTACCCTTGATCACGACCTCGGTCGTGCTTTGGGCGCGGGGCATGGACAGCATCGTAAAGCCGCCCTTCTCGATCTTGCCCTCCGTTCCGCCCGGGCGGTTCTGTCCGCCGCCGCCGGCCGATTCGGCTGTCGTCTTCCAGCTATAGTTGGCGGCATCGCCCAGCTTCTTCGCCGCCTTCACCACATCATCCTTGGGCGCGTCCGCCGCGAACGCCAACCCAGCCACCAACGCCATCACGCCAAACGCAACACTCTTGATCATACGATCCTCCTTCGGTTCTGAATTGACAAAAACACACTACAACATGGGGGTTGAGCCCACTGCTCTTACTACGCGCGATCTTCACGGATATTGCCGAGAAAATGGGCAATGTGCAAAAATTCAGGCCGCAAGCTCCCGGGCGTGCTATCGTCCGGGTGCAACCACCCCAGTCCTGCCCTCCAACTCTGCTCGCACCACCGCCGCCTGTTGCCCCGCACCCGTCTCCTCGAGCTTGGTCGCAAACATCTGGCCGACCCGATACCAGTTGCTCTGCGTCACAAATGTCCCGAAAAACAGGTCCCGTGGCCGATCGATCCGCCCCCATGTCTGTTCATACAACGATACCACCCGGTCCCGTCGCCCCACCGTTACCAGTGCCTTCTCCGCCTTCTGCAATGCCTCGATCACGAACGGCCCTGCGTTCGCATAACGTTCGATGACATCCATGTAACATATCCCCGCGCGTTCCGTCTGGCCCTTTGACTCCCACATCGCCGCCTGCGACATCCGGAGCGCCGCCGCCAGATCCGCCCGGCCACTGAACCGGTTGAACGCCTCGTTCCACAGCTTCTCCTGCTCCGCCACCTCCTCAACCGTCTGGATCATTGGTGTCAGCACGGCCACCGCGAAATCCGGATACTTCGTTCCGCACATCTGTTCCAACGCCGCTGCCCATCGGCGTTTCTGATCCAGCGACAGTTTCCCACCCTTGGCCAGATCTCGCACGACAAACCAGCAGCTCCGATTCCCGGGACACTGCTTTACCGCTGCCTCCAGCAACTCCAGCTCCGCTGCCGCCTCCGCCTTGCGTGGCTTGGCCAGGACGGTCCCGGCAATCCGCTCATCCGTGATCGGTGCACCAAGCGCCTTGCCGCTCCTCTCCAGCTCAATCAGCCGCATCGCCGCGTCGGTGAGCGCCACCGCCGCATGCCGCGACTCCGGATTACTGCCGATCATCTCCGCCAGTAGCGCGACGTAGCTGTCCGGAATCCCCTCGCGAAGCTGCGGGTCGATCACCACGCCGCGGATGCCTCGATAGGCTGCGTAGCGCCCGATATCAAAGTTCCACCAACCCTGCCTGCCGGTTGCCTGGAAGAATCCCACCCACGCATGCCCCATCTCCCCCGCCGACCCCGAGGCAAGGGCCGTCGGCACGCCAATCGCCTTCCCGACGCTGGATGCAAAATACGCCTGGTCGGCGCACACCCCGCCGAACTGGAGAATGTTCGGCAGATTGAATCCCTCCCGCGTCACCTGTTTCGGCGTCCCCCGGCGGACATGCTCGTGATCGTATTTGATGTCAAAAAACCTCCCGCCCACCTTCGGATCTCCCGCATACCGCTCCAGTGCCCACTCCATCTCCTCAATACTCGCCGTGGTGTCCACAACGTAGATCAACAGCTCCGCCGGCACCGGCTTGATCTTGAAAAACATCCGCCCCTCATTGCGGCAGTAGTAGTCGAAGATCTTAAGAGGATCGTCGGCCTTGGCCGCGTTTTCATTCACTCGCCGATCGAGCGGGTGATCGTGAACCACGCAAATTGCTGCCGTCAGCGTCGCGTAGGCGTCCAACACTCGCCCTCGCTCCCGCCGCAGCCGATCCAGTAGCGCATAGACCTCCGCCGGCTTGTCCTTCGGCTGGATCAGAAACGCCAGGGTCCTGGCCAGGTTCGCATTTTCCCGCAGGTATTTCAGCAGCTCGGTTCGCCCGGTCGCCGAGGTTCGTTCCAATTGGCTCACCAGTCGGAGGGCAAACGCCGCCTCGCGAAATGCGTCCAGGTCCTTTGCCGGCCCAATCGCGATCACCTGGTCAAACAAATCCCCCAGCGCCCGCCGCGTTTTTCCGAAATCCCCGTCGCTCTGAAGCTGATCCAACACCGATCCAGCGTGCAGCCGCACGGACTGCGCCAGCGTCACCTTTCCGGCCGGCCTGGTGGATATCACACCTGGCGTCCTGGCAGGCGCCCCCGTCGATTGCTGCCCCCACAAGACCACCATACAACCCGCGACCAGTGTGAGGCATCGCTTCATGAAGGTGATCTTACCCCGGCGACAAATCCACCTCCAGCGCGTATGCTCTGTGAACGTCATGAACGACTGGTCTGGAATCATCTCTGCTGGCGTCGCCCCGATCATCGTCATCTCGGCCTGTGGCCTGCTTTGCCTGGCGTTCTACAACCGCCTCGACGCCATGGTGACTCGCCTGCGCAGCTTCCACCGCGAACGCCTGCGTGAGGAAGAATCCCTGGTCCGCCAGCGATTCTCCGCCCAGCCCGACAACATCGAGATCATCCGTCACCAGGAACTGCTGGGCATGCTTCAGGTCCAGACCCATCTCGTCGTCCGCCGCGCCCACCTGCTCCGCCACGCCATCGGCTCGCTGCTGCTGAGCATCGCATGCCTCGTGGCCTGTTCGCTGGCGGTCGGGCTTTCCACTCTCTGGTCGGGATGCACCTATGCCGCGGTGGTCCTTTTCGTCATCGGCTTGGCCGTGCTGGTCGTCGGCGTGGTTTTCGCCATGCTCGAGCTCAAGCAGGCGCTGCTTTCCATCGAACAGGAGGGCCGATTCGTTACCAGTCTCATCACCGACCTTGAGGTCGCCGGCCGCGCCCCCGCCCTGGACCAAAGCGCCGCCTGCCGACTCGATTAGGGTCCAGAAAAGGGGTCAGAATGCATTGACTTGGACGGCGCGGGGCTGCTATGCTGTCGGCCATGGCCAGTGGACGCCGCACAGCCCCCGGGCGGCCGAAGAAGGCGACGCGGGAGGAGGGAAATGGCTTCTGACCGTGTTTCTTGTCCCTGTTTCTTGTTCTCTTCTAAGAGTGATTGCGGCGTGCGAGCAGGATCAAGGCGCAGAATGCCAGGGACACCGACGAGGGCTCGGGCACGACAAGAGCGATATCCGCCAGGCTGAGGGCGGATCGCCGGATTGGTCCCGGATCGGCAGGGTTGTTCAGCAGACCCCGCGTGGCATCCGCGCGAGCAGTTAGTTTATAGCGGTGGCCCGCCAGGAGCTCGCCGGAGTAGTCGAACGGGTGAACGAACGGACTGCCGGTGGAAATCCCGCCGCCGCAGATGACCAACGTGCCGCCGTCAGGGTCGGGGGTATCCAGATCGTAAAGGACAACGTCCCCCCCGGCGTGGCGGCCAAGATGTTCCTCGGAAGCATCGAATATCCCGCGGAACTGGCCAGAAAGGCGGAAGGGGAGGTTGGCGGCGTCCCAGACGCGGAACTGGATCTCCCACCAGCCGGTCGTGATGCCTTGGCCGGCGTGGGCGCCGGTCTGCTCGGTGCGGGTCTCGGCCGTCAGGCTGGCGGAGATGAAGTCTGGGCCGTAGGCGACAATCTGACGGTGGGAAGCGAAGACGGAGAAGCTCGGGGCAGGCGGGTCGGCGGCGGCCGAGGCGATGATCGAGCGGTCGAAGCTGCCGAGGTCATCGCGCGAGTCAAAGTCCTTGTCCTGCACGTCCGGGGCGTAGGCTGTCGCTTCGACCTGCATGGAGGAATGCTGGCTTATCTGTGTGTAGAGGATAAGTCCGGCCTCGCATCGTGATTGCAGCGTGAACAGGGCGAGCGGGACGAACAGAACCAACGAAAGCGACGGGGACCGGCGATGCCAGTGGTGTGTGCGGGCGCTCATGTGTCTCCTCTCCCCGCCGATGCGGGAGATCAACGTCGTGGTCGGGTACCGTGAGACCGCCTCAGATCGGCAAGCAGCGCTATGCGGGGTAGCGAGCCACCAGCCGTCGGGGCACGCCTCGTCGAGAAGAAGAGTAAGCCTTGGTCTGTCAGAGAGCAATGTAATTCCAAGAAAAGCTCGGGGTGCCGGGCGATACGCCGGTCACCCAGTTTGCGCGGATGGTATTGGGGCAGTATTCGGCGACGGTGGTCAAGCGGGTGCGGGCAAACCTGCCGAAATCGGGCGTGGTTCAGAACAGGGTTACACTCTTTAGAAACGACGAGGCCCGTCGAAAAGGCGTAACATGCGTTCACAAATCAATTTACGATCTGATATGCTGGTGTGACCGCCTCGAAAAGTGTAACCCTGACCGTCACAAGATTGAACCACGCCCGAGATACTGCGAAAGGGGTATTCAATTGAGTCCGGCGGGTACTACCGCTTGTGGTGGAGGTGCTCTGGGCCGGGGCGGATGTGTTGGTTGAGTTGGTGGTAATCGGCCATGCACCCCCTCTTCCAGTCCGCCCAAGTAGCCTTCGTCCACCTCCACTTCTCCATTGAACGGGTAGCGGCTTGCGGGTGTCCTGGAAGAGGATCCCCGCGGTGACGGAGGCCTGATGCCCACACTGGCGGCACTCGAATAACTCGCCATTGGGCCAATACGCGTCGTGCTGACAGCGCGGGCAACGGAATCCCTGGGGCCAACGCAGGTCGAGCAGATACTCCCGGCAGGCCTGCTCGCTGGAGAACCGTTGCTCAAACTCCGCCAGATTTCGGGGGTAGCCCTCCATGCCCCACTACACGGAAGTTGGGGATACCGGAAACAATTGAATACCCCATTGAGCTCAATGGCCCGGGTGAGCCGGCGGATGTGTTCCGGCGAGAGTTGATTGGTGGCGGTGAGGGGGTGGATGCCGGCGGCGAAAAGTGACTCGTCCGCGTAGATGTTGCCGAGGCCGGCGATGAGGGATTGGTCGAGCAGAGCGGATTTGATGGGGCGGCGGGTGTGGGACAAGATCGTTGAAAGCTGATCGGGGCGGAGCGTGAGCGGCTGGGAGCCGAGGTTGGCGTTGGCGAGGTCGGGCGAGGCGAGCAGCCAGACGCCGCCGAAGCGGCGAGGGTCGCGGAAGCGCAATTGGAGAGGGGCGGCGGAGCATCGGGTGGTGAGTGAGAGAACCAGGTGTGTGTGTGCGGAGGGGCGCATCGGGGTGCTCCAGGGTGAGTCGGCCGGACATGCCCAGGTGGATGCAGACCGTGCCGCGGTCCAAGATCAGGAGGATCTTCTTCCCGCGGCGCCGGATGCCGTGAAACGAGCGGCCGACGAGCTGCTGCGGCACGTCAATTGCCAGGGATTTCACGATGTTGCGGCGAAAAAGGGTCATGCAGGAGACGGTTGCGCCGACCAATCGCGGGCGAAAGGTTCGTACAACTGTTTCAACCTCAGGCAGTTCTGGCATGCAACTTTTCCTCGTAACGCGCATCGTAAGAATACTGTAGAACGCTACTATATAGGGTAGCGGGGTCATCGCCCCCAGTGCCCCGGGCCATAGGTGCCCGTGCCGAATCAATTAAGGAGACGACATGGCAGAGCAGATTGGTCTGGTACAGCCGCAGGCGACGGACCTTGCCACCGACGAACTGGCGGCGGTTGAGAAGCTCCAGCAAGGCTACCACAACATGAAAGCCGAGCTGGGCAAGATGATTGTCGGCCAAGAGGCCGTGATTGAAGAGCTGCTGATCGCGTTGTTCTGCAAAGGCCATGCACTTTTGGTTGGGGTACCGGGATTGGCTAAGACGTTGATGATCTCGACGCTCAGCCGGACGCTGGGTTTGTCGTTTAGCCGGATCCAGTTTACGCCGGACCTGATGCCGTCGGACATTACGGGCACGGAAGTTTTCGAAGAGGACAAGACGACGGGCGGGCGGTCGATGCGGTTTGTGCGCGGGCCGGTGTTTGCGAATATCATTTTGGCGGACGAGATCAACCGCACGCCGCCGAAGACGCAGGCGGCTCTTCTGGAGGCGATGCAGGAGCACCAGGTGACGGCGGGGGGGAAGCAGCATCGGCTGCCGCAGCCGTTCTTCGTGCTGGCGACGCAGAACCCGATCGAGCAGGAAGGGACGTATCCACTGCCGGAGGCCCAGCTCGACCGGTTCATGTTCAACATTTACGTGGGGTATCCGTCGGAGGAGGAGGAATTCCAGATCGTCCGGATGACGACGCAGTCGCGGAAGGTGGATTTGCAGCACGTGCTGAGCGGGGAAGAGGTCATGGCGTTGCAAGAGATCGTGCGGAAGGTGCCGGTGGCGGATCATGTGATTCGATATGCCCTGCAATTCAGCCGGCTGACGCGGCGGACGGAGGGCGGATGTCCGGATTTCGTGAATGAGTATGTCGGGTGGGGCGCCGGGCCGCGGGCGAGCCAGTATTTGATCCTGGCGGGCAAAGCGAGGGCGCTGTTGAAAGGGCGCTATCATGTCAGCACTGAAGATATACGACAGGTCGTGCTGCCGGTGCTGCGGCATCGCATTGTGACGAACTTCAACGCCGAGGCGGAGGGCATCAAGAGCGATGCGATCGTGAAGAAGCTGATCGAGTACATCCCGCGGCAGCAGTATGACGAGCTGGATAAGACGGCGGCGCGGGTGATGAGGGACCAGCCGGCGGCGTGAGGAGATAGCCGGGTGAGTGAATCCCACGACATATTCGGGAGACGGAAGCGGCTGCTGACTCCGGGGCAGCTCCGCTCCGTAGCGCAGCATCGCTATGCCGAAGGTCGAGGAGGCCAAGCAGTTCCTCGATACGATTAAAGAGGTGAAAGAATGGCTCAAAAAGCTATAGCTAAACCGGCCTTTGTTGAACAACTGGTTGCGGCATTGATGAAGGATCTCGCCGGCGCGGAGGTTGACTTCGAGCATGTGCGCGATGATCGGTATCGCTTTCGGGTGATCTGGGACAGATTTGACGCCATGGGCCATCCAGAACGCCAGCGGCTGGTCTGGAACATCGCCGAGAAAGTCGTCAAACCCCAGGAACTGCTGGATGTCGGCATGATCCTTACACTTGGACGAGAGGACTTGCCGTCGCAGTGATGACGTGGACAGGGTGTTCGCAGCGGTAGAGAAGACCGCTGCGGGGCGTTGCAGTCGTTGACTTAGAGGCACAAGTGTCAACAGTTCCCCAGGAAGTTGACTATCGCAAGTACCTTGACCCGCGGACGCTGGCGAGGATCAGCTCGCTGGATCTGCGCGCCCGGCTGATCGTCGAAGGGTTGATGACGGGGATGCACCGCTCGCCGTACCAGGGGATCTCGGTGGAGTTTGCGCAGCATCGGCCTTATACGCAGGGGGATGACATTCGGCACGTGGACTGGAAGGTTTTCGCCAAGACCGACAAGATCTACCTCAAGCAGTATTTGGAGGAGACGAACCTGCACCTGGTTTGCGTGGTCGATGCCAGCGAGTCAATGGCCTACGGGTCGGTGGGGGGGCGCGATGCGACCTGGACGAAATATGATCATGCGACGGCGATCGCGGCGTCTTTGTCGTATATGGCGATCCAGCAGCAGGACTCGGTGGGTCTGGCGATCTTTGACAATGAGCTGAAGCGGTATTTCAAGCCGAGCAACTCGCCGGGACAGTGGAAAATCGTTACGCATGAGCTTTGTCTGATACCGCGGCTGAAGAAAACCAACATGGGGCGAATTCTGGATCAGCTTGCGGAGAAACTGAATCATCGCAGCCTGATCGTGATCCTGTCGGACTTTTTTGATGATCTGGAAGGCATCCAGAAGGGCCTGCGGCATTTGCGGTACAAGAAACACGAGATGATGGTGTTTCAGATCCTGGACCCGCTGGAGATCGAGTTCCCGTTCGAGGATGTGACGCTGTTCAAGGGCATGGAGGAGATGGGCGAATTGCTGACGGAGCCGCGGGTGCTGCGGGAGGGGTATTTGCAGCAGTTGGCGATGGCGACGGAGCAGTTGAAGAAGATGTGCCGCGGGATGCACATCGATTTTTCCCGTATGAACAGCGGCGAGGCACTGGATGTGAGTCTGAGCGGATTTTTGGCGACGCGATCGGCGAGTATTAAGTGAGTTACGAATTTTGACTTTGGATTTTCGATTTGAATTCGGTCATCAACAGCTTCGGCAGTAATTCGGTTGCGTGGGTGATCACGCCGTCGTTCTTCTGGATTGGGATGGCGCTGGTGGGGGTGCCGATCCTGATTCACATACTCAATCGCCGGCGATATCGGGTGGTGGCGTGGGCGGCGATGGAGTATCTGCTGGCGGCGTTGCGAAAAAACCGCCGGCGGCTGAAGTTTGAGCAGCTACTGCTGTTGATCACGCGATGCGCGATCCTGGTGATGCTGGGTTTGGCGCTGGCCAGGCCGATGGGGTGTGCGGAAAGCTCGATCGCGGCGATGGCGGGGGGGCGGACGGGGTTGCACGTCTTTGTGATCGACAACAGCTATACGATGGGCTACGAGGCCGATCGCCTCAAGGCCAGGACGCACCTGGACCAGGCAAGACTCCTGGGCAAGCAGCAGATCGACCAGTTGACCGCGGGTGGGGAGTCGGTGATCGTCATCTCGGCGGCGCGCACCCGTCGTGCCACGGGAACTGCGTTGGAAAAAGCCGAGCCATCCGAGGCGAACATCATCGTACGCTCGACCTACGACCTGGATGCAGCCAAGAGCGCGATCGATCGGCTCGAACCGTCGTACGGCGGCACCGACATGGCCAACGCGTTGCAACTGGCGGTGCGATTGGCGCGCGAGGAGACCCGGCAGCCGGTGAAACACCTTTATGTCCTGACCGACTTTACCCGCAGCGCCTGGGAGACGCGTGACGCGGAGATGCTCAAGCAGGTCGGGCGGGAGATGACCGCAGTATTCGGGCCGCACGTTCGGGTGCATGATCTTGGCAAGCCGGGGCAGTGGAACTACGCGGTTCTGGACCTTCAGCCGGAGGGGAAGCTGGTCACCACCAAGTTCCACACGGATTTTCTGGCTGAGATCAAGGGCTATGGCTCGGGGTCCGATGCAATGGTGCAGTGGAAATGGGACGATCAGCTTCTCGGCGACGGCGGTCGACTCAGGCCGGACACGACAACCAAAGCCCAGCGCCAGACCAAGGCGAACGTTACTGAAGGCGGGCAGCACGTCCTGAGTGTCACGCTTGTGGATGATGAGAAGCTCAAGGTGGACAACACTCGCTATCGCGTGATCGAGGTCGCATCGGAATTGAAAGTGCTGATCGTCGAAGGCGAACGCAGCACGGGCATGCTTTCGGGTTCGGGCGCGTTCCTTGACCTGGCTTTGGCCCCCAGACGTGAGATGAGCCCCGGCGGAACGATGCGGTCCGACAGCTACGTCGCCCCTGAGCTGATCAGCGACCTGGAGATGAACAACAAGGTCTTCGGCGACTACCGCGCGGTGATCATGGCCAATGTGTCAGCTCTGAGCGCCGGCCAGGCGGATCAGATTCAGAAGTTCGTGAAGCAGGGCGGCACGCTGATGGTGTTCCTCGGCGAGCAGGTGAACCCGGATGCGTACAACACCATCATGCTGCCGCGAGGTCTGATGCCCGGCAAGCTGGTGGCGCGCAAAGCGGTGGCGGCTGACACCAAAGGTTTCACGATGGATTTCAAGCCCCAGGGCGCGATCCACCCGATGCTTAATGCGTTCAGAGGCGAGGAGAAGTCGGGGCTGGATACGGCCCAGGTCTACACGTACTACCAGGTCGAACTCGACCCGGCGGCCAAGGCCGAGGTGGTGCTCAAATACCTGTCCGGCGACAAGGAAACCAACGATCCCGCCATCACGCTGCAATCATTGGGCAAGGGCCGGGTGGTGCTGGTCTCGACGACCGCCAGCCCGGATTGGACGAGCCTGCCCGCAAAGCCGGCGTATCCCGCGTTGGTGCACGAATTGCTGTCCGGCAGCGTGGATGTTGGCGATGCGTGGATGAACCTGGAGGTGGGTGCGGAACTGGTCGTTCCGGCGGGACTGCGGCTGAGCAGCGTGCCGACTCTGCTTGATCCGACGAAGAAGCCGGTGCCCATCGAGGCGGTGACCCAGGATGGCCAGACGTTCTATCGCAGCAAGCCTCTGGAAAAGCCCGGGCTGTATCAGCTCAGCACCGGGGCCAAGGTGGTGCCGGTCGCGGTGAATGTGCCGTCGGATGAGGCGGATGTTCGGTTGCTTCCGCCCGACGCGGTCAAAAAGGCGCTGGGGGATATCGACGTGCAGCTTGTCGGCGACGAACTGCCCCCAAGCGCCTTGGCAAAGGAAGACGGCTTGGATTTCGGTTGGCCATTGATGCTGATTGTGCTCGGCCTGGTGGCGGCGGAATGTTTCATGGCGATGAGGTTCGGCCACTACCGGCGACAATGATGAACGACGAATGATGAATCAGAAACGCGGCACGCAACGCTGTGCCCCACTGGAATAGGACATGCAGCGGATCCTGGAGATCATCCTCGGCCTTGATAAGGGATTCCTGGGCAGGGAAGGCGAGTTCACTGTTACCTTCGCTCCGCGCTGGCCGTTTCAGGATATCGTTGGGGCGGTGACTTGGAACCTCGTGCTGGCGGGGTTGGCGCTGGCGCTGGTGGTGTATGTTTATCGGCGGGAAGGCCGGTCGCGGGCTGCGCGGATTCTCCTGGGCGTGATGCGGGGGCTGCTGCTGGTGTTCGTGATTGCGATGCTGAATCGGCCGGTGCTGACCCTGACACAGAGCCGGACCGAGCCGTCGGCGCTGGCGATCGTGATGGACGACAGCATCAGCATGCAGGTCCGCGACGGGGCCGTTGATGCCCAGGGCCAAGGCGTCTCGCGAATGCAGGCGGTGCTCAATCTGCTCGAAGGCGACAACCAGAAACTGCTCAAGGACCTCGCCCGCCAGCACATTGTGCGATTCTACCGATTTGACAGGGATGCCCAGGCCATTGGCAGCGTGTCCAAAGACACGTTCGCCAAAGCCCAAGGAACCGCCCCGCAGACCCAGCCGACCACCGCACCGACGGATGTGCTGGCGAATTTAACGCCGACTGGCCAGTCCACACAGGTCCTGGCTTCGTTGCGGACCGTGCTGGAGGAATTGCAGGGCCAGCGTTTGGCTGGCGTGGTTCTGCTGACGGATGGCCGGGACACGCCGGTGGAATCCCTGGCCGATGGATTGGCGGCCGTGAAGGGCTTCGGCGTGAAGATCTATCCGGTGGCGGTGGGGTCGGAAAAGGCGCCGCGCAACATCATGGTCGAGAGCGTCAACGTTCAGGACGCGGCATTTGTCAAAGACATCACCAACCTGCGTGCACGCGTGCGCGCAGCGGGTTACCCGGCAGGCCATCCGATCACGGTTGTCCTGAAGAACAAGAAAACCGGCCAGCCGCTCCTGGGGATCGATGGCCGACCGGCGCGAGAGACGATCACGATGGCCGGCGACGGATCGCAGGAGGTGGAACTGTATTTCAGGCCGATGGAGGTGGGAACGCTGGATGTGGATGTGGAGGCCGTGAAGGAGCCGGGCGAGCTCGACCTCGAAG
>JAPLNB010000130.1 GCA_026693085.1 Planctomycetota bacterium
CGGGCACGGCCAAGAAATCCTGGCCCGGTTGCCTGACAATGTATGCAGCCCCCGGACGTAGCGATTTTCCGGGGTCTATTCATTTTCCCTCCACCGCCGCGTTGGCCGTCCACTCGGCTGGCCCCAGCCGTCAGCCGCCACTGAGAGGCATTGAATCATGGCGTTGTTTGGCTGGTCTCCGTGGAGTGTATTCCGTTGTTTGCCGAGAATACATCGATGGTCGCTGGGGACCGCCATTCTATTGTCCGCCATATTCAATTGGACTTCTCGGCCGCGGATGATATCCTCCGTCCTGGTGTTGTCGCGCCGCCGTTGCGACGCGAGATAGCCCATGGGGAGCGTCTGCCCGGCGACCGCCTATGCCCTGCGCGCTGAACCTCTAACCCAAGTTCAGAGCTTGGCCATGTCGATAACTTTTCTTGATGGGCACGATCTGCACGGGCGATAGCGCCGGCGGACTTGGGGCGTCCAGCAGAATGCAGGGAAGACCGAGCCGGATGGCATCCTGGTCCAGTTGTTCTCGACTGAACCGGTGCTGTAGCAACTGTCTGCATGATTGCGGCGGAAGTGGATTCTGATGGCCGTCTGCGGGCGGTTCAATCGTGTCGAGTGACTGGGGCTTGCGTCTGAGTGCCCAACGCGTTCTCCACTACATTTCGGGTCGATTGGGGACGACAACGGGCGAATAATCGACCCGCCGCTGAAGACTGGTGAAATGCGCAATCACTTGAGGCCGCTATGGTTACCGACGATTCGTTCAATGCGATGTAGTGCCGGATCGAGTTTGGAGGGCTGGCGCTCTACCATTGAGCTACACCCGCGATCACAACACCACCTACATTATCAAATTCGCCACCAGCGCCAAGCCCCATCCTCCGCGTTTGTCCAACCAGCACCAGAATACCCCGCCATTCTCCTTTCCACCACCAACCCTTGAAATATTCCAAACCCGCCCCCGACAGACCCTTTGTGGCCGGTGTTCGGCGCATGGCAAGAAGTCATTCATACGGAGAGCCATCATGATCATCAGAACTGTAAAATGGGTCGTCCTGGGCGGAATCGGCGTGGCGTTGGCTGGCGGCGCGATCTTCGGAACCGATCTGCCCAGCTACGTCTACTCTTCCGCAAAGTCAGTCCGCACGGCTGTTAAGGATTCCGTCCCGGTCGAGTTCGAACTGACTCGCGCCCGCGACCTGCTCAATGACATCATCCCTGAGATGCAGGCCAACATCCGCCTCATCGCCCAGCAGGAAGTCGAAATCGCAAGCCTCAAGCAAGACATTGGCCAGAGCCAGAAGTCGTTGGCCGAAGAGCAGATGCGCGTCGCCAAGCTCCGCGACTGCCTCGCTACATCGCAGGTGAGCTTCAGTTTCGGCCACCTCGATTACTCCCGGGACCAGCTCAGGGAAGACCTCGCCCGTAAGTTCGACCATTACAAAGAGGCCGAAGTGATCCTCACCGGCAAACAACGCCTGCTGCAGAACCGCGAAAAGGCCCTCATGGGCGGCATGCAGGCCATCGAGCGCACCCGTGCACAAAAATCCCTCCTCGAAAGCAAGATTGAAGCCCTCCAAGGGCAATACCGCCTCGTCCAAGCCGCCTCGGTCGGCTCCAAGGTCACCGTCGACAACAGCAAGCTCGCCCAGACGGAGAAGGTGATTGCCCAGATCAAGAAACAGCTCGACGTCGCCGAGCGCGTCCTCGCGCATGAGGCCCGGTTCACCGAATCCATCCCCGTCGATGGAATCAACGAGAAAGACCTCATGATGGCCGTCGATGAGCACTTCAACACCGGCAAGACCGCCGCCAAGACCGAGCAGCCCGCCACCCCGGAATCCCCCGTCTCTGTCAGCCAGTCCCCGGCTTCATGCATCCGCTAGACCCCCAGCGGCCGTCGCTTTGCCCCCTTCGCTCTGCTTCAGCACAAGAGGTGCGACATGACCCCCAATTGCATCACAACCCCCGGCGTAGCAAGCGATGTGCGACAGGCCCTCACCGCCGGAATGGACCGGCTGCGGGCTCGGATGCTGCGGGATCTGGAACTCTATCTGACCGACGCCCTGGCCCGCACAGGCCAGCAGCGACTGATCCAGGTGATCACTCCCCAGCCGGAGCATCCAGGCTCTCCCGCTGGCCGCCGGTGTGCTTAAAGGTATAGTTGTTTCTTGGGCCGATCATTCGGAGCTGCTACCGTGTTGATCTTAAGAATCAAACAAGCCGAGTGTGCTCTGGCCGACGGGCGTCTGGAAGAGGCCTTCGACCTCGTCCAGGCCAAAGACCTCCGCGAGCACCGCCGTGGCCAGGATCTCGCGGGCCAGCTCGCCCGTGCCCTGGTGCAACGTGCTCGCCAGCACCTTGGCGCCGGGCAGCTCACCCTCGCCAGCACCGACTGCGACAAAGCCGCGCGTCTCGCCGGCAACCTCCCCGATGTCGCCGAAATCCGCGCCGCCGTCATCTCCTCGATGCTCGATAAGCAACAGGCCCAGCACCTCCAAACCCTCGCACTGGCCGCCGCACATCGCCAGATCGAGCAAGGCCAACTTTCCGTGGGCCAGAAACTCCTCAGCGACATCCAGGAGGGCAACCCCCAAGCGGCCGCCCTCCGCCAGGACCTCGCCGCCCGCCGCGTCATGATCGACGCCATCGTCGAAAAAGCCGCCGCCGCCCTCCAACGCGACGACTGGGAATCCGCCGTCAACGAACTGGCCAGCGCCCGCGGCGCAAGACTCTCCGACACTCGTCTTCGCGAGCTGATCGCCCAGACCACCCGCCTCGTCACCCGGCAAACGCAATCCGCCATCGAGTCCGGCCGTCTGGATCGTGCCTCGCTGCTGCTCAAACGCCTCGCCCGCATTGCCGATGGCTCTGTCGATAGCGAACAGGTGCGTCAAACCCTCGACCAGTGCCGCCTCGCGTTCGCTGCCGTCCAGGCGGGCCAACCTCGCCAGGCGGAGCAGATCATGCGTCGCCTCGCCGTCGTCCTCCCCACGGCCGCGTGGGTTCAATCCGCCCTGAAATACCTCGAGCAAGCGGGCGACGCGACCGACCAACTCGCAGCCGGTCCCCTCGGCCTTCTCGATGGCAGCCCCCAGCTCAGAACTTTCGCCATGAATCCGCAAGACGCTCCCAACGCCACCCCCAAATCCGTTCTCCCCCTCCCATCCTCCGACCCGTTGCCCCCGAAATTCATCATCCAGGTCGACGGCATCGGCAGTTTCCTCGTCCTCCGCGACAAGCGCATCACCATCGGCGCCCTCAGCTCCACGCCCACCCCCGATGTGGGTTTCCTCGCCGAAGCACAAACTCCCCCGCTCGTCATCGAACGCGTTGAAGACGATTACTTCGTCAAGAGCCCCGCCACCGTCCCCTCCAGCGCCTCCCCGCAACGCCCGGCACTGCTCACCACCGGCCAACGCATCGCCATCTCCACTCGTTGCCGCATGACTTTTCGCCTCCCTTCCCCCGCCAGCACCACCGCTGTCCTCGAGCTCAACAGCGCCCGCCTCCCCCGCTCCGACGTCCGGCACATCGTCCTCCTCGACCGCGAACTCATTCTCGGCCCAGGCCCCTCCGCTCACATCCGCGCCGACGAGCTTCCCGAACCTGCCGTTCTCCATCTCAAGGATGGCCGGTTATACTGCCAGACGAAAAATGAGATAAGCATCGAAGATCAGCCGGCCGATCGGAATTCTCCTATCCCCATCGGCCGGCATCTCAGGGTTGGAGCCGTGACCTTTGTCGTCACGCGCGGCTAAGCCGACATTTCAGACGCGTACTGCCGCAGGAGCATCGCGATGCGTGGATTCAGATACAAATACGGTGACCGTCCTCTCGATGGCTACACCATCCAACGGGCCGCCGGTCGCGGCGGGTTCGGCGAAGTCTACTACGCCCTCTCCGACTCCGGCCGCGAAGTCGCACTCAAGATGGTCTCGGGCTACGAGCAGATCGAGCTTCGCGGCGTCGGCCAGTGCATGAACCTCAAAAGCCCACACCTCGTCACCATCTTCGACGTCAAACACAACGACGAGGGAATTCCCTTCGTCATTATGGAATTCGTCTCCGGCCCGTCCCTCCGCCAACTCCTCGACGAATCCCCCTCTGGCCTGGGCACCCAGAAATCCGCCTTCTTCCTCCGCGAAATCGGCAAGGGTTTGGCGTTTCTCCACGAGTGCGGCATCGTCCACCGCGACCTCAAGCCCGGCAATATCTTCTACGAGAACGGCTACACCAAAATCGGCGACTACGGCCTCAGCAAAGCCATGGCCTCCAGCCAACACTCCGGCCAGACCATCACCGTCGGCACCGTCCATTACATGGCCCCGGAAATCTCCATGGGCAAGTACGATCGCTCGATCGATATCTACGCGATGGGCGCCATGCTCTACGAAATGCTCACCGGCCAGACGCCCTACCTCGGCTCCAGCCCCGGCGAAATCCTGATGAAGCACATGACCGCCGAGCCCGATGTCTCGAACATCGAGGAGCCCTTTGCGACGGTGATCAAGAAGGCGATGCACCGCGACCCGAACCAGCGGTATGCCAACGTGCAGGAGATGGTGGAGGCGGTGTTTGGTTCCGAGCACGTGCAGCAGAGCGTTTCATGTTTTTCGCCGGACTCGTTGAGCATGGTTGCCCAGCGCGTGGCCGAGCGCGTCGCGGTTGGGGGGGGCAGCGCTACGCCGCCGCCGCTGCCGCGAAAACGCGGCGGGCCCGAGCCGTTGGGCGATCGCATGGGCGAGATCGGGGACCGACTTGGCCAGCGAATGAGCCGTCTTGGCGACCGCATGGGCCAGATCGGGGAGCGTATCGGCCAGCGCATGTCCCGTCTCGGCGACCGGCTCGCCGGCGCCGAGCCCGCCCCTGCAGGTGCCGCCCCCAAGTTCGCGGACGCCGATCCCATCTGCGATCCCCTCAACCAGAAACAGCGAACGCTCCTCGGCCTCTGCGTCATGGGCATCATCGCCGCCGTCGTGGGCTTCATTTCCCCTCGCTACGTGGGGAACGATCCCGTCGCCAATGCGCTGGGTGCATTCTTGGCTATTCTCGGCGCGACCGCCGGGCTTCGCCTCGCTCATCGCAAACTCATGCCGCAACTGGCTGCCGAAGGCTCCGGGCTGCAGCGCGTCGTCTTCCCCGGCTTCGCGATCCTTCTGCTGATGGCCTTCTCCTTCCCCATCATGCTCTCACACGGTAACTTCCACCAGTTCATAGGCGGGACCATCGCAGCGATGGTCGCTCCACTGCTGCTGGTGGACTGGATGTCTGCCATCAAGCCCGCCCGCAGAGAACGCGTCTCCTTCAGGCACGCAGTCGGCGTCGGGCTCATCGCTTTCCTGATCGCCTTGATCTTCCACGGCTTTGCGGAGTGGGTTGCCGCCGTCCTGGCCGGCACTTCCCTCGCCGTGCAGGTTCTCTCGCCCTGGGACCCCACCGCCGCTCAGCGTCGCCTCCAGCACGGCAATCTCCGCAACACCTCACTTGCACCCGGCGCCGCAGCTTCCCACGGACTCGCCGACCCCGCTGCCCAAACCCCCGTCCCCCAGGCGCACCTCGCCCCGCTCTCTCCGTCCGGGCTTCCGCCCCTGCCCAACATCTTCCGCCCCGCTCGCCCCGTCGCCACTTTCGTTCGCTACCTCTGGCTCGGGGGCATCCCCCTCCTCTTCTCCAGCGGAATCATGCTCCTCGTCTGGGCGGGCACCGAACGCATGAGTGGCGATGAATTCTCCCTCGCCGTCGGCTTCGGCATTGGCCTCATCCTCCTTGCTGTCCTCTCCATCATCAGGTCCGCACAATCCACCTTCACAGACCGGTGGAGCTACCTCATCAAGCCCCTCTTCCTCTACGCGTGCCTCCAGACCATCCTCATTTCCGCCCTCATGCTCGGCAACGCTCGCCTCAGTGGCGATGAAACCATGATCGCCGTCTTCTTCATCATCTTCCCCATCGCAGTCATGCCCATCGTCCTCTTCGTCCGCTTCGGCCGTCCATCAACGCCCTCTTACTACTTCCCCGCACCCGCCGCACCCGCCCCCCAATCCCCAGCCATGCCGTCCGATCCTTCCGCATCCCCCGCTCCCACGCCCTACCCCGCCTCTGCCTCAACCATCATCCCCCAACCCCCACTCGACCCGCGCCCCATGCCCATCCGCGCCGCCACCGGCCTTCTCGGCCTCGCCGGCGGTTTCCTCCTCCTGGTCTCCATGATCCTCGGCCTCGCCGTCGCCGTCGATATCCCCGGCATGCTCGCCGCCGGCCTCCCCGACCCCAGCATCTCCCGCAACTTCGCCCGCGATGCCCAACAAGCCGGCATCGAAGACTGGCCCCAACTCATGCAGAATGTCCTCGTCATCCTCACCGGCATCGGCATGGTCATCGCCTCCGTCCTGCTCATGCTCGCCCGTCGCTGGGCCGGCCCCCTCCACATGTTCCGCGCCCTGATCGGCATCGCCGGCTGCGGCATCGCTCTCATCACCCTCTACCACGGCATCGCCAATCACTGGAACCCCGCCCCCGGTCGCCCCATGCCCGCGGTCGTCGTCGACGTGATCAAGCAGGCCCAAGGCCCCATCGTCATCTCCGCCGCCGTCTTCTTCCTCGTGTCGATCATCTTCCTGTTCTGGCCGCCGCGCCGCCAGAACCTCCCCCAATTCCCTTATCGAGGAGCTTGAATCATGAAGACCCTCTACATCGCACTGCTGCTGACACTAGGCTCGCCACTCTGGGCCGGGAAAAGACCGCTCCCTGCCGAGAGGCCTCAAGACGTTCATCCGGCCGCCGCCTCTGCCGCCGAATGGTCCCAGGACACCTTCGAAGCCGACGTGTACCCCTCTCAGCAAAGCGCCGCCCGGCGCCTGGCAATCAAGTTCGCCGCCGAAATCTCCGCTTCTGGCAACCCACTCCCGCCCCTGATCCGCATCATCCGCCAGGGCGCCGTTTCGCCCATCATCCTGCAGGAAATCCGCTCATCGCTGCAATCACACCTCGACGGCGTCGATTGCCGCATCGGCGACCCCGAATCCTCCTCCACGACGCCCACCACCGCGCCCGCCGAACTCCGCGCCGTCGTCACGGTCGAATCCCCATCGCAATCCTCGTCCGGCAGCCGCCAACTCCCCCGCGGAACGATCACCATCTCCCCGGTCGCCAATCCCATCCGATCCCTCTCCGTCGCCTACGTCGAAAAACCCTGGGCCGACAACTTCGCCGAGTTTGTCAACCGACGCCCCAACGAACGATGGGTCGTCGGCTGGCCCAGCGGACCCTCCATGAACGAGCCCGAAGCACACGCCATGGCCCTTCTCGCCGCCGCCGATCGCATCCGCCCCATGGTCGAGGCCCGCATCAAGGAAATCGGCTACCGGAATGACACCAACGCCGCCATCGTCCGCCAACAAGTCGAATCCTCGATCAATCGATACGTCAAAGACCGCTTCGCTCAACGCTTCGACCGCGGCTTCGCCACCACCTGGCGCGAAGCCGTTCTTGTCGATGCTTCCGGGCCAACCATCGACCAGCTTGCCAAGGCATCCCTCGCCACCGTCGATCACCAACGCCGCACCTGGGCACACACCGCGATATCCATCGCCGTCCTCCTTGTGGTAATCTATGTCCTGTATCTGTTCCTCAACGCAGCCACCAAAGGCTATTTCACCTGGCGGCTGCGCACGGGAGCGGTCGTGCTCGCGGTGCTCGGTGTGTTGGCGGTGCTGTTCCTCATCATGAAGTTCAGGTTGTACTTGGTCAGCGAGGCAACCTCGGAGCCCATGCTACAGCACGTCTCCGAGGGCTACATGATCGAAAGGTGATCCGTCAGGTGGTGAATGAATGATCTGACACAGGCCGAACGATATCTCACCGAGCAGATCCGCCAAGGCAGCTCCGACGCGTGGCAACAACTCGTCGACCGCTACCAGGGCCGTCTGCTCGCTTTCGCGCGCTCCCGTGCCGTCAACCGCACCGACGCCGAAGACCTCGTCCAGGAAACCTTCCTCCAGTTCCTCAAAAGCCTCCCTACCTTCCGCGAAGAGGCCAGCCTCGAAACCTGGCTCTTCATGATCCTCCGCCGGCGAATCGTTGACCTCCTCCGCGGCAAACGTGTCACCGTCTGCACCCTCCAGGATGGCCGCCCCGACGACGACTCCTCCGGCTCCGGCAGCTCGATGCAGTTCGCCGCCCCCGACCCCACCGCCAGCACCTATGCCCGCCGCGATGAACGCCTGGACCACGAGCGTGCCGCCCTCACCCAAGCCCTCGCCGAACTCGTCAACGCCCTCAAGGAATCTCAGGACTTCCGCGACCTTAAAATCATCGAAATGCTCTTCTTCGGCCAGCTCCGCAACAAAGACATTGCCCCCCTGGTGCAGCTCGACGAGAAGAACATCGCCCTCATCAAGCACCGCTGGCTCAAACAACTCCGCCAGCGCGTGGCCGATCGGCTGAAGAACGTCGACCTCTCCGCCATCGAAACCGACGGCGCCGCCGACTCCCTCCTCACCGAAATCTGGGAAGAACAGCGCCTCAGTTGCCCCAAACGCTCCACGCTAGGAGGGTACCTCCTCAATACCCTCGATCCACCCTGGCACGACTACGTCGACTTCCACATCAACCAGCTCGGCTGCCGCTTCTGCCGGGCCAACCTCGAGGACCTCAAATCCCAATCTGCCGCCGCTCCCCGGGTCCTCGTTGACCGGATCATGCAATCCACCGTCGGCTTCTTCCGCAAATAACCCGCCCCGCCACAAACGGCAGATAACAACCAAGGAGCAGGGGGCGAGGGGAGGGCGTGTCAGGATTTGAGGGATTCGAGTTTGAAGAGGGTGATTTCGGGGCGGCACCAGTCTAATACTCTTTGGCCGTAGGAGAGGCCGCGGTTGACGTAGAGGTGGCGGTCGTTGATGGAGTAGTAGCCGTGGGTGAAGTGGCGGTAGCGATGGGGGTAGAGGGCGCGGCCGAGGCGAGAGGTGGCGACTTGTCGGCCGTGGGTGTGTCCTGAGAGCATCCATTGCCAGGGGTATTTCATGAGGGGGACGCAGTTGGCGGGATTGTGGTTGAGGCAGATGATGGGGTGGTGGGAGTTGGCGTGGGCGAAGGCTTTGTCGGGGTCGATGTGTCCGGACCATTCGTCATCGAGGCCGACGAGGGTGAGGGGGTGAGCGGTGGGTGAGGAGCGGAGGGTGTAGGATTCGTTTCGGAGAACGATGAGGCCGCGGTCTTGGAGGCATTTTTCGAGGTAGTCGGCGCGGTGGGCGCCTTCGGAGGAGACGTGGCGGCCATAGAAGCTGTAATCGTGGTTACCGAAGGTGCAGATGACGCCTTTGGAGGCGTGGAGGTGCGAGAGGATGTTGGCGATGCGGTGGGCGTAGCAGTAGCCGCCGGTGATCAGGTCGCCGGTGATGGCGACGAGGTCAGGCTCCATGTCGTTGATCCAGTGGATGAACTGGTGGAGGTAACGGGACCAGACGACGGGGCTGTAGTGGAGGTCGGAGATTTGGATGAGCTTGAGGCCGTCGAGGGAGGGGTCGAGGTGTGGGAGGGGCATTTGACGGCGGTGGATTTCGACCCAGCGGCGGTTGAGGGGGAGTGCGTGGATGCCGGTGAGGCCGACGCGGGACATGGTGGTCCAGATGGCGCGTCGCCAGCGGTGCTGTCGGCGCCAGACGGGATGTTTGAGGTAATCGTAGAGAAAGTACATCGGGTTGAATGGACAGTTGAAGAGACAACGGTTGTAGAGGTCGGCCGGTTTTCCAGGGGCCGCCCTCCAGGCGGCTCGTTTGAGCACCGTGGGTCGAATATATACCAAAGGGGCGGAGGATTGTAGGGGGGGAGGGTTCATGCGGACTGCAAATGGGCGAGGTACTCGGTGTTTCCCTTTGCGCCTTTGATGGGGCTGGGGATGATTTGCAGGAGCTTGAAGCCGGCGGCGGCGATGTCGGATTTGACGGCTTCGAGGACTGGGGCGAGGTTTTCGGGTTGGAGGATGCCTTTTCTGAGCATGGGGGCGGCGGCTTCGTAGTGGGGCTTGATGAGGGAGATGACTGTGCCGGTTTGGGCGAGCATGCGTTTGGCGGGGGGGAGGATGTGGCGTTGGCGGGTCCAGGCGACGTCGATGGTTACGAGGCCGACGGTTTCGGGGAGGACGGCGTGCATGGCGTTGGTTCGTTCCATGGGGACGACTCGGGGGTCGTTGCGGAGTTTCCAGTCGAGGGCTCCGTAGCCGGTGTCGATGGCGTAGACTTTGGTTGCGCCGCGGCGGAGGAGGCAATCGACGAAGCCGCCCGCATTGGACCCGAGGTCGGCGCAGACGAGGCCGGCGACGTCAACGGCGAAGGATGTGAGACCAAAGTTGAGCTTGACTCCGGCTCGGGAAACGAACTCGCTCATGCGGGTATTGTAGAGGAATGGGGGTCTAATTGCGTCCCTGGTTCTGTTCGCGGGGTTTGCCGAGGGGGTTGGCCAGGAACCGGATTTGGCAGGGTCGGCAGAGGCGGTACTCGAATTGCTTGTAGACCTGGTCCTGCAAGTCGTCTTCTGAGAGGGTCTTCATCTGGTCGATCAGTTCGGCGAGGGCTTTTTGGAAATCGAGGTTATCGACGTCTTCGGCAGTGAGGTTGGGCATTTTGGGGTCGGCGAAGACCTCGATCCGGACGACGTAATGAGCGTGCGGGGGGATGGTCCGGCCGCAAAGATCGCAGAGAACGCTGTTGGCCATAGGGTGGGTATTCTAGCAAAGGCGTGGTTTTATATCCCACGGGCGGGCTGGAGGGAGGTAGAATTTGAGGTAAAGGAGGCAAGATGCCGCTGTTCAGTTCGCAGATTGCGCGACAGGAAGACGGACAGGTGACGGTGCGCGCGGAGCCGTTGCGGGTGAAGTGGTCATTTGATGATCTTGTGAGCGCTGATGGGCATGGGGTGCGATGCGTGTTTTCGTGCAGTGTTCGAGCGTTGCCGGAGGCGGCTGAGCGGCGGATGCTGGCGGAGGTATTTCTGACGCAGTCGCCGGTCCTGACAACAGAGCGGCTGACGCGGCACTTTGAGGCAGGGTTACGGACGGCCGCGGCAGGGGCGTGCCAGAAGCAGTCCGCGGGCCAGTGGGTTGATTGTGATCGCAAGGAGCTTGTTGAGGCGTTGAAGTCGGCGGCGAATCGGATGGCGTTCTCGTCGGGGATTGAGCTGCTTCCGCCCTTTGATGTGGAGATTGAAAGCCCTACCCTCGAACGACAGCGGCTCGAGCAGATGCACCGGGCGCTTGCGGAGGAGCGAACGGCGGGGCAGGTGGAGCATGTTCAGCGGTCGGCGGAGTTGCTGAAGCAGTTTGAGTCGATTCGGCAATCGGGTTCGCAGCTTAGTCCGGGGCAGATTCTGCAGCAGATGAGTCCGGCGGACCCGGGGATGCTGCTTCAGACTTTGTTGCTGGCGTCGGCGAAGGAAAAGGGGACGGAGGCGGTGTGGGTTGTGGCCGGGCCGAGCCTGCTTCGGGTTGATCCGCGGGCGGAGGCGGTCAAGGCAGAAGTGATTGGTTTGCCTGGGGGGCTTGGGGCGTTGCGCAGCGTGCAGGTGTGGACAGGTGGGTTGCTGCTGGGCGGGCGGTCGGGGGTGATGGTGGTGAATCCGAGCAGTCCTGGGGAGTCGAGGGCGTATGTTGATCCCGCGGTGACTTGGCAACTTGGTTTCAGCCGGGCGGTGGTGTGGCACGATGAGATTTGGGCGTGTCATAGCGAAGCGGGGATTGTCGCGTGGAAGCTGGATGAGCCGCGGGAGCCGTTGTGTGCACTGCGGCCGGTGGATCTTGGGGATGCGGCGGCGCGGAACCTGCAGGTGCTGGATGAATCGCGACTGGTGTTCAGTTCCGGGCAGAGGCTGATGTTGCTGTTGCGGAAGAATGCAGAGGAGACGCCGCCGGTGGTGTTGCGGCCGATCGAGCCTGGGGCGGGTGCGGAGATTATTGCGGTTCTGCCGGATCAGGCGGATGTCACGGTGGTTTTGAAGGATGGGCGGTGCCAATTGCGGCAGGGGGAGTCATTGGCTGTGGTGCGGGAGCAGCGGGCGAGCGGGGCAGTATCGGCGGCGGCGCTGCTGCCGTGGCTGGGAAGCACGCGAGTTCTGTTGGCGACGGAAGACGGGCCGATCCTGTGCGTGGGGTGGGATGATGAGCTGGTGACGCAATATCAGAGTCCGTATCGGGGCAGCCGGGCGCTGGCAGCGTCTCGTGACGTGATTGCGGCGCTGTCAGCGGATCGGCAGCGTGTTATTCTGTGGCGGACGTGGAATGGCCGGCAGCCGTTCGCGGATCTGTTCATACCGTCGCTGGCACGCCACCGAGCGGCGGACCTGGATGTTTAGGCCGGAGTATTCACGAGGGAAATCACGAAGAACAGGAAAGGGAGTGGTGGGTCAGATGGGGGGCTATTTCATTTCTTTGACCTCGATTGCGGCGGAGTTCTCGAGGGTGGCGGGGAGGTGCTTTCCGAGGAAGTCTCTGATTTCCTGAATGCCGCTGGGGCGGAAGCACTGAGTGGGGATGGCAGAGTTGTCGAACATGAGCACGGGACAGGAGGCGAGGCCAGCGGAGCGTCGTTGGATGTCGAGATCCTCGGCGTCAACGCGATAGGCGATTTCGAAGGTCCATTTGCAGATGGGGCGGAGCCACTGAAGCCAGGGCTGAGGGGGGCTGATGCGATCGGAGATCATCTGATCGACATGAACGACGGCATGGTCGAGGATGAGGGCGGCGACTTTTGGATCGTGTTCTGCGGCCAGGAGAGCGGCGTTGGCGCCGGTGCCCATGCCGAGGACTGCGATGCGATTGGCATCGACGCCGGGGCGTCGGCGAAGGACGTCGATGGCGCCCTGGACATCGGCGTGCTCGCGGAGTCCGAATGTGCAACCGGCGGCGGTCATTCCGCCGCTGCCGCGGAGGCTGATGACGAAGACGATGTAACCTGCGTCGTGGAGGGGCTGGACGAGGGGGAGCATTTGTATGCGGTTGGTGCCGTAATCGTGGACGAGGATGACGGCGGGGCTTTTGATTTGGAGGGCCTGCTCCTTTTTCTGGAGGACGATCTTGGCGTCCAGGAGTGGGACGAGCCAACCGTCCAGACATAAGCCGTCTTCGCTGACGAAGCTGATCGGATCGTAATAGGTGCCTTGCGAGAGGGGGTCGAGCATGGATGTGATGCGAGGGGGATGGGTTCCGAGGTAGACGAGTGCGATGACGACGCAGGCGAGGACAACGGGGATGAAAAGGAGGCGGTAGAGGAGGCCGCGAAAGATACGTGCGAGCGGGGAAGCATCTTCGATCTGGAGTTGGCGTGCGGATCGCCAGAAGCAGACGTCGGCGAGCATGATTCGGCTGATGAGACCGATGGGCGAGAAGAGATGCCTGTGGCGTTTTGCCGGCGAAGCAGGCTCGGCGTCGGCCTCAAGGAACATGGGATTCATGACAGGGCGCTGCATAGACCCTCGCAGTGGAACGGGAACCAGCATCTGCAATGGCGACGCTCACCTCAATGGCTCATCGGCTTGACCGGGGTGGTGCTGAAGCGTAATCTATGTGGTGGTTTTGGGACCGACGCTTATGGCCGGGATTACCGGCCGTCTTTCGGAGCACGGGCAAGCGGGATGACGTGGAACGTTGTCCGATAACGCCTGGGGCAGCAGGCGAGAAATGAGGTCAAGGATGGCCGGGTTAAAGCAATCCACCGCACTTTTTGAAGTGATTTCGAGGCGCAGGTCCGCGAATGGGCGAGGGCGAGTGGGGCTGATGCACTGGTTGACGCAATGGTTTGGACGGCGGTCCGGGGGTGGTTTGGCGGGGGTATCGCAGCCGGCGGGGGCGATCGCGTCGTCGGTGGGGGCAGAGACGGTGGCGGCGGGGGAGATGAAAGGGGCCGGGGCGGCCGGTTATGGTACCGACAGAGGGCGGATTGGGCGGGTGGATATCGACAGCGATCGGTACGAGATTACGCTGCGGCTGAGTTATACATCGGCGATTATCTGTGGGTTCGCGATTGTGACGCTGGTTGGGGCGGCGTTCATTGCGGGGCGGAAGATGGTGATGGGGCCGAGGCCGGCGTTTGCGGCGAACACGACGCCACAGCTTCGGATGCAGCCACCATCGCCGGAGGTGTTGAAGTTAGAGAGGAAGTTGGTGGAGGTGGCGCCGGTTGAGGCGGATGGGGATGCGGCCAAGGGGCAGGGGGCCACTGAGGCGAAAGGAGGAGGGACAGGGACGCGGGATCGCAGCCGGACCAAAGGTCTGAATTATGTGATCATCCAGAGTTATCCGGATGAGAAGATGGCTGGGGATGCGGTGAAGGTTTTGGCGGAGAACGGGATCGACTGCACGATCGAGAAAGGCGTGCCCGGGTGGGCGAGATGGTATGTGGTGATGGGGCTGGAAGGGTTTGATCGGCTTTCGAGCAATCCGCGATACGAGGCGTACACCCGCAAGGTCCGGGAGATCAGCGATAAGTATGCGAAGAAGAGCAGCTTTAAGGCGTTTGCGCCGACGGCGTATTTGTGGGGGAAGGCAGGGTGAGGGAGAGGGGCCAGGGGTTACTGGTCCCAACTGAAACCGGGGCCGGTGGGGACTATGGCGCAACCGTCGATGACCTTGAGGGGGGAATTGGGACCGAGCAGGCCCGTTTCGAGGTAAATGGCGTTGGGGAGGCAAGCCATGATGTTGAGTTGGACGGGTCCGCCGCCGTGGGAGGCATAGGGTCGGCGGAAGGCGTCGGCGAGAAAGCCGATTTCCAGCAGTGCCGTGGGTCCGCCGGCGCGGCGGAGGTCGGGCTGTACGATGTCGAGGGCGTCGTGCTTGAGAAAGCGGGCGAAATCGGTCCGGGTATAGAGGTTCTCGCCCGTGGCGATCGGGATGTCGAGCGCATGGGTGAGTTCGGCGTAGCCGTCGATGTCGTCGGCGGGGATGGGTTCTTCCCACCAGTAACAGGCGAGGTCCTGGAAGGTGCGCCCGCGACGGATGGCTTCGGCGGTGGTGAGCGACTGGTTGGCATCGACCATGAGGCGGATGTCCGGGCCGACCGCATCGCGGACGGTTTTGACGCGGCGGATGTCTTCGGCCAGGGTGGGGTAGCCGACTTTGATTTTGACGGCGCGGAAGCCTTGTTGGACCGCCTTGTCGCAGATTCTGCGCACTTCGGAGTCATCATAGTTAAGCCACCCGACCATGGCGTAGGCGGGGATGCGGTCGCGAGCGCCGCCCCAGAGCTGCCAGCAGGGGGCTTTTCGGACTTTTCCGAGGCAGTCCCAGAGCGCGGTATCGATGGCGGCGATGGCCATCATGGTCAGGCCTGAGGAGCCGTGGTATTCGGTTTCACGGAGCAAGGCGAGGTGGGTTTGGCGGATCATGCCCAGGTCGGAGCCGATGACGAGGGGCTTGAGTTCGTGTTCGATGATGGCGGCGAGGGCATCGGGAGCACCAGCGATGCGACCGAAAGATACATCTCCGATGCCGGCGATTTCGTCGTCGGCGTGGAGGGTGACGGTCACGGACCCGGAGCCGGGGAGTGCCTGGAGTGCGTCGCGGATGGGGTTTGTGGCGGGTTTGGATCGGCGGACGACGGTTTCCAGGCGGGTGATTTTCATGCGGCCTATCATACCACGAGTACTTGAGTTGGCGTAAGGCGAGGTGGTGGGGCGTAAGACGGGGGAGGGGATCGGCGCGAAATGGGCTTTTCCTTTTGCAGTTGTGTCCGCTTGCCGTTAGGATTCGGGGCTGTGTGCGGTTGGGCTCCTGGTTGGATGGTGTGGCCCAAGGTTTTTGCATCATGAGAGCAGACCCCGATGACGGGCTCGGTGCATTTTTCCGGCAACGATTGATGGGGCAGCGGCGTCTGTAACGGGGTGTCCCTGCATCCCGGGATAGATGCTACCAACAGGGCTCAGAAACGAGTGGTTTTCGCGCGGCAGAAGCGTTTGCAGACATAGCGCATCGAATTAGTGCCGGCAATTTGAGGAGGTCTTATGGCGGCGTTTTGGCGCGACTTGGGCAGGATTATCAGCAAGATCAGCAACAATGGCCGAGCAGAACGTGTGCCGCCGCTCTATGAGCGGTTGAAAAAGCGAGGCCGCAGCGGCGCGCAGGCGGCGCGTACGGTGCGGAATCTGATCGAGGCGTTGGAAGACCGTAGGATGCTGTCGGTGATACCTGGGCCGATTGTGAACAGTCGGTTTGATCTGGTTGGGCCATCGGGGCCGCCGGCGCCGTACGACAGCAACAGCACGCCGTCGATCGCGTATGATCCGGCGGACCCGAACAAGATGGTTGCGGTGTGGGTGTCGGACGAGCCGTATTGGATCCAACCTGATCAGCACGTCTACATCGAGGGCGCGTATTCGACGAATGCGGGGCGGACCTGGGCCAGACTTGGTGTTCCGGGCAACACGTTTGATCCGACGGTTGATGGGCCGCCGCCTAAGATCTATGACCAGGCGACGGAGCCGAGCATCGCCATCGACAGGGACCACAACGTCTACCTCACGTATCGCGAGCACAACGTCGAGGATAGCGCCGGTCGAATTGTGTTGCAGAAGTACTCGTTTGCCGGGGGGAACCCGGTTCTGCAGACCAAGCCCTTTAACGACGCCTCGCGGACGCAGGGAGCGTACGCTGAGCTTTATTCCTGGTACAATGTCGTCAGCGCCCCGTATACGGCGGCTTATTGGCCGACCGTGGCGGTTGACGCGAATGTTCCGAGCTACATTGACCCGGCGGATCCGACCCAGACGCTGGTCGATGAGCATGTGGGCAACGTGTACGTGGCGTGGTCGACGTTCGACCTGCCGCCAAGCTATCCTCTGATCCCCAACGATTGGAACGCGTACGCGATCAAGTTCACGACCTCCAGCGACGGTGCGGCGACTTTCGGGCCGAGGCAGTTCATCAACGAAAACGGCGCGGGCAACTCTTACAACGCGTCCAGAGCCGCGATCGGGATGCCCGACCAGAATGCCCGGCCGCAGATCATTGTCAGCCAGGGCACGCTCGACGGGCGGGTTGCGCCTGGGCGAGTGACGGTGGTCTGGGACAACTGGTATCCGGGGCTCCCTAACAACCTCGACCGCCTGGTGGCGGACGGGTTTAATGGCGTCAATACCTCCAGCTACTACCACCCAGGCGGCGGGATCAAGGACGCCATTGATGGAGCCTACGTGGGCACCGATATCAAGCCGTCTCCGACGGGTCAACAGCCCCAGACCGTGATACTGGGGAATTTTGACGGTCTGCCGGGCATCGACATCTTCACCGTCAATCGGGGGTCGAACGACGTCACCGTGTTGTCCAATGATGGCAATAACACCTTCCCTGACGGAGTAGACCCGACGAAACTGCTGCCACCCACAACCGTTGGCCCGACGCCGACCTGGGCGGTTTCCGGGAACTTTGACACCGCTGCGGGCGGGAACGAAATCGCGGTGCTGTGCAGTGGCAACAAAGAGGTACAGATCCTGGAGAGCACCGGCACCGGTAGCTTCAACATCGTCGGTGGAATTGCCGGGAACCATTCCAGAACCGGGACCAACCCCGTGTATGCCATCGCGGGCAATTTCGATAATGCGATCGATCCGAACTCGTATGTCGACCTGATTGTGGTCAGCCAAGGCAATCCGACCGGCGATATTGGCGAAGTGAGATTCCTGCCGGGCAAGGGCGATGGGACCTTTGGCGCCGCCTTCAATGTGCCGCTGTCGGGCGGCCAGAATCCGACGTCCGTGGCAAGCGGGTACTTCGACAACGATGCCTTCCTTGATCTGGCCATCACCCTGCAGCGAGGCGCGGGATATTATGTCGATGTGCTGCTTGGCGACGGCACGGGCAGCTTCACGCTCATCGAGTCATATGCCGTCGGAAACAACCCCGTCCAAGTCCGGTCGGCGTCGATGAACCCGGCGACGGATGCGTTTGCGGATCTGGTCGTGCTCAACAACGGCAGTAGCAATGTCAGCGTGCTGCTCGGCAACGGGGATGGCACGTTCCAGGATGCCAGAACATTTGGCTTGGTCGGCACGCAGCCGCGGAACATGCTGTTGCTGGACATCGACGGCGACCAGGCTCCCGACGCCGTTGTGACCAAGGACGACGGCACCGTCAGTATGTTGTTCAATGGCGGCGGGGGCCAGTTATTTGATTCGCTGCGGATTGGCGCCGGGACAAATCCCGTGGGCGTGGCGTCGTTAGGCGATCTGAATACCGACGGCATGCCCGAACTGGTCGTGGCCAACAGCGGCAGCAACAACGTGTACGTAATGACCAGTTCGACCAGCAGCACTGGCGTCATTCCCCGGACCACACCGTTTGAATTCAAAGTCGATGTTTCCGACCCCTATTTCAGGCTCGGCGACCTGGATGTGGATCTGTCCATGCTGGTGCCGGACCTGAACGACATCAGAGTGCGCCTGATTGCTCCGAACGGCACCGCGGTCACGTTGTTCGAGAACCAGGTCGACGCGCTCGGGCAGCAGCGAGGGATTCCGCCTCTGGGTCTGACGGGCGCCGAGTTGGGCTATCATCGCGGTGTCATGCCGACCGTCTTCGACAGCGAAGCGAACATCGGAATCAAGTCGCTGGGCGCGGCGGCTCCATGGGTCGGGCACTACTATCCCGAATCCGGGAAATTCAGCTTGCGCGGTGCGTTCTACAACGGGGCGAATGCCTACACCGCGGCGCAAATGACAGGCATCTGGACGCTGGAGGTGACGGACTACCAGAAGGAAGATCTGACTCCGCCGCAGACACGCGAGGTGGTATCGGCTGCTCTTCACTTCCAGGGGCGGACGGTGTGGATGGGGAACCGTGTTGTGGCGACGACGGGCGTCCGCGGCGGAACGAACAGCACGACGCCACATGCCAATGACCCGTATCCGAACGCCGGCGCCGCCATGAACCCGAGTCCGGGCCGCGGCATTGGGCCCAGCTTTTCGTTGGCGTCGGACAATACCCTCGGGGCGTTCAGCCCCTATCAGGGGAGATTGTACCTGGCGTATACGGGCCACGGTGGAGGTCCGGCGGATAATACGGACATCGAGCTGGTGTATACCGATGACGCATTCCAGACCGGGACGCTGGACTACGGGCCAGTGCTGAACACCAAGACGTTTCGCTTTGGCGTTAACGATGATCTCGGATCGGCCGATGGCTTCTCGGAAAGCAACCGCGCGCAGTTCCAGCCGACGGTGGCGGTGGACCAGTCGAGTGGCACCCTTGTCCTGGCGTTCTATGATGCGCGCCATGACGGGTCTCGCACCCGCGTCTCCACCTACATCGCCACGAGCATCACCGGCGGCGACTCCGCCACCTTCCTCGAGCCAGCGTTTGGGCCGCAGGTGTTTGCCAACGCGCCGTGGATGGCCAAGGATGCAATCACGCTGGAGGACAAAATCCTGGGTCCGGTTCCGGACAATCAGGGCGCGCTGAACGGCGAGACGGACCCGTTGTTTGGGTTTGGCGAGCATCAAGGCATGATCGCGGTGAACGGGCATGTCATCCCCGTGTGGGCGGGGAACCGCAACGGCGCTCGGCTGGGGATTCTCGCGGCTGATTTGTCGATCGCATCCGGGCCGCGGGTCGTCAGCAGCACGATGGGGCCTGTGAGCCTGCCTGGGGATACGGTGAATCCGGCGTTGCCGGGCGGCTCGCCGCAGGTATCGGCTTTCGAGGTGGTATTTGACCGGCCGATCGATCCGACGACGTTTACGCCGTCGGACATCACGGTGATATACCGTGATACGCAGACGCCTGGGAACCAGCCTGGACTCAACATCGCGGTGAAGTCTGTGGTGGCGCAGCCGATGACGTTCACCGGGGCGGCCGGTTTCCCGCCGAACACGAATCCGAATCTTGGCGCGACCACGTTCCTGGTGACATTTGTGACGCCACAGACGGCGACCGGGACTTATAGCTATTTCATCAACCCGAATGTGAACGACCGGATCCGTCAGGCGGTGCCGACGGTGGGCGGGCCACGGTGGTATTCCGTGAGTGGCGTCAAAGGCAGTATACGCATTCCGTCGGTAGGGACCGGCGGAGAGACCATTCCGCTGAAGTTGGCCAACAACTTGGCGACATCGACGATCACGGTGGCTGGGGCGGGCGCGGCGGAGATGATCACGGACCTGAACGTGCAGGTGTGGTTGGCGCATCCGGCGCTGGGAGATTTGATCCTGACGCTGATCTCGCCGAGCGGGAAGCAGGTGGTGTTGACCAGCCTGAATGGCGGGATGGGCGACGACTACGACCGAACGATTTTCGATGACCAGGCGACGATTCTGATCTCAGACCCGGCGGCGCAGGCGCCCTTCAGCGGCTCGTTCAAGCCGCAGGATCCCCTCGGGCTGGCGCAGGTGATCGGCAGGGACCCGGGCACCGGTGCGATCCAGCCGCTGAATGGCAACTGGCAACTGAAGATCGAGGATACGAGAAAGGGGAATACCGGCGTGCTGTATCGGTGGACGATGCAGGTGCAGACGGCGGCGGTTTACCCGGCGCGGCCGGCGCAGTTGAACAAGGCGATACCGGCGGTCGGGACGGGGGGATCGGGGACGGCGAATGACATAACAACGTCCACGATCACGATCGCGGGTGTGGCGAACAACAATCTGATCGAAGAGGTGAACGTCAATGTGACGCTGACGCATCCGAACGACGGCGACCTGATCCTGACGCTCATCGCCCCCGATGGGAAGACCCGGATACCGTTGGCGACCCGCCGAGGCGCGGGCGCCGCGGACTATACGAACACGACCTTCGATGATTCGGCGGCGGTGGCGATTGGGGATCCGGCGGCGGTGGCGCCGTTCACGGGGTCGTTCAAGCCGGATTCGGCGTTGTGGGCGCTGTCGGCGTTGAATGGCATGCATGTGAACGGAACATGGACGCTGGAGATCAACGACATGGCGGCGGGGAATGTGGGGACGCTGCTGTCGTGGTCGATGGAGATTCGGACGGGGATAGGGAACGTTGCGGACCAGAACGCGAATGCGATTGAGGAAGAGCCGGCGGTGGCCGGGGTCTCGCTCGGCGACGTGTGGGCGGCGCCGGCGCCGACGCAACCGACGGCGTATACCACGACGAACGGCAGCTACTTCGTGCCGCCGTACAGTCAGGACACCCTTCCGCTGATCGTGCCTGGGCCGCACATCATTGATACGCACGTATCGGCGCTGTATGTGGCGCCGGAGAAGCAGAGAGGTCTGGCGATTCCGGCGGTGGGGACTGGCGGGACGGGGGATCTGACGAAGGACCGGATGATATCGCAGTTCACGGTGAGCGCGAATCCGAACACGCGGATCAACGATCTGAACGTGTATCTGTCGCTGAGTCACTCGCAGGTTTCGGACCTGAAGATCACGCTGATCGGGCCGGACGGGACGCAGGTGGTGCTTGCCGATCACCTGGGCGGGGCGGGGCAGAACTACATGCAGACGGCGTTTGATGACGGGGCGGCGGCGTCGATCACGACGGGCGCTGCGCCGTTCACGGGCTGGTTCAAGCCGCAGCAGGCGCTCAGCGGATTTAGTGGCACGTTGCTGAATGGGCAGTGGACGCTGCAAGTGGAAGACACCGTTGGCGGGGACAGCGGCGTGCTCATTGGCTGGATGCTCGATGCCCAGACGACGAACACGACGACGGGCGAGAACCTGATTCTGGACAACACGATCAACTCGATGGACGTGACCTTCGACCGGGACATGAGTGCTGCGACGTTCACGCCGCTGGCGGTGTTGCGGATGATGGGCCCGCTGGGACAGCTCAAAGGACCGTTTACGGTGACGGCGAACCCGCTGGGTACGGACCCGGACCCGAATTATCCGAGGACCTACCGGATCGGGTTCCCGGTTCAGGAGTTGAGCGGGACCTATGCGGTTACGCTGGCATCGACGATTGCGTCGAAGCCAACTGCGCAGGCACCGGCGGGTGAGCAGCTTGACACGAATTTGAACGCGGGCGTGGCCATGCTTCGCGGCGAAGTGCCGATGGTCACGGCGGACCCGGTGAGGACGCCGGTTGTGTTCCCATCGGCGAATGTGCCGCTGGAGATCGGGAGTCTGACGACGCCTGGGACGGTGGTAGAGTCACAGATTGTGATCCCCAGCGACCAGGGGTTCCCGATTCAGTACGCGCAGGTGCAACTCGATATTACGTATGCGAACGATCCGGACTTGGAGGCGGTGCTGATTGCTCCCGACGGGGCAATAATCAGCCTGTTCTGGGGCGTTGGGACGGGGATCAACACTGCGGATTTCGATCAGACGAGCTTTGTGGATGAGTTGAACGTGACGCCGATCGCGAATGGCGCGGCGCCGTTCCGCGGGACATTCAGCCCGCGGCCGAATCCGCTGCTGCCGCAACCGCTGACGCTGAACTACTTGTACAGCCCGAGCGACCCGACGAAGCGGAAGAACTCGGCGGGGATCTGGCGGTTGCAGGTCAAGAGCAACGCGGCGGGGATGACGGGGATGTTGAACAGCTGGTCGCTGACGTTCGATAAGCCCCTGCCTTCAACGGGGCTTGGCGAACACGTTTCGGACCAGGCAAGTGTGAGCGCCCGGATCTTCACTCAGGACCCGACGAACCCGCTGTCGCACAACGTGTGGACATCGGTGGGGCCGGCCTCCAACAACGACGGGCAGAACTCCGGGCGGATCAGCGGACTGGCGATTGACCCGTCGGACCCCTCGGGGAACACGGTGTATGTCGGCGGAGCGAGCGGCGGCATCTGGAAGACCACAAACTTCATGACGAGCAACGTGCTTGGCCCGACATGGGTGCCGCTGACGGACTTTGGTCCGGTGTTCTCGATGAACATCGGGAGCATCGCGATCTTCGGGCGGAACAACGACCCGAACCAGTCGGTGCTGTTTGCGGGCACGGGCGAAGGCGACACGGGCACGACGGGCGTAGGTTTCCTGCGGAGCATGGACGCGGGCGTGAGTTGGGAACTCCTGGACTCGACGGTCAATTTCGATGCCAGTGGGAAGCTGATGCCGATCGATTCGCCGTTGCGCGACCACCTGTTTGTCGGGACGACGATCTGGAAGGTGGCTGTTGATCCGCGGTTCACACCGGCGGGCGACATGATCATCTACGCGGCGGTGCGGGACCCGGTGGCGCCTGCGGCGGGCGCGACGACGCGCGGCGGCATCTGGCGCAGCCTGGACTCCGGGCGAACCTGGCAGCAGATGCGAGCCGGGGCGAACGCCTGCGATGTGCTGCTGGATCAGAACTCGGGTTACTTTGATCAATACGGCAAGCCGACGGGGAATCTGCAGGTTGTCTACGCCGCGTTCGAAGGCGATGGAATCTACAAGAGCCCCAACCGCGGTCAGGTGTGGAACCTGATGGACGGGAACGTGGGCGATCCGTTGCTGATCGACCGGTATGCGTATCCGGGCTACCCGCCGATCGCGGTGAACCACCCGGCGTATTTCAATCCGGACTATGTCGGGTTCAACGGGCTGGAAGCGCCGAACGGCGCGAACATCGAGCGCATCGTGATGGCCAAGCCGGCGATCACGAACGATCCGGTGAAGGACCTGTTGTACCAGGGCTGGCTGTATGCGGCGGCGGTGAGCAATGTGACGTACACCCCCCTGAACGCGATTGTGCATTTTGCGAATGTGTACATTACGAAGGACTACGGTGAGAACTGGACGCGGATCCGGCTGCCGATCGGTTCGAATGACACGAGGAACGCGGACTACAACTTCGGCGGCAACGTGACGCTGAGTGGGTATGTCCTGAGCAACTATAACCTGAGCATTGCGGTGGATCCCAATGACGCCAACGTTGTGTACGTGGGCGGCGTGGGTCCCGGGTTTGTGCGAGTGAATATTACGAACCTGTCGGATGCGCACTCGCTGTTCCGAAACACTGACCGGACCGACGGCGGCACGACAGGGGACGGTCAGCCTGACCCGCTGGTGCAGAATCCATCTCCCCCGGGGGCCAATCCGGCGTATAGCGCGCTGTCCAACCCGATCACGTACCTGCGGCCGGTGGTGGAGCCTTCAACCGGGGCGCGAGTGATGGGCGGGTTCATCAGCCTGATTTCCAACCCATTCAGGCCGTTCGAGTCGAACAGCACGGTTCTGGTTGGCGACACGTATCAGTTTGCCAACAGTGGCGCCGGTGCTCGGAACACAATCTTTGGCGCCGGACTAAGTGCGGAGACATATTACCAGCACCGGGTGATCACGATGATTGACCCGCTGACCGGGCGTAGCCGGCTGTTCTTCGGCGACGATACCGGGATCAAGACCGGCGTTGACTATGGCGACGGCACGGTGACGCTCGGCATTGGCACCGCTGCGACTGCCACCGGCGACCGCAACGGCAACCTCGGGATCACGCAGTTCTTCTACGGAGCCGCCCAGCCCAGCAACCTTGCGGCGCAGGCGGCGCTGTCGATGTTCTATGGCAACACGTACCACAACGGGTATGTGACGGCGACGCCTGACATGCTCACCACCGGTGATATCAACTGGACCAATGACAGCAGCGTCGCGATCGCCAGCGACGGCAGCGGCGGAGGTGTTGCGACCGACCAGCAGGGCAGCGGCACGGTATACACGTTCCGGTGGCCGGAAGGTGTCTATCCGCCGAGCGGCTTTGCTCCGCCCAACAACCCCAGTGACTTTTTCACGGTCCGGCCGAACGGAACCCACGACTACATTGGGCGCACGTCGGGCTTGTTGCAGACCACGACGGGAAACCCATTGACGTACGACCCGCAGTGGCCGAGCACATATACGCCGCTGACCACGGGATCCAACTTCGCGGTCAACCCCGTCAGCAAGGATCAGATCCTTGTTTCGTCCGTGGCCGGCCGTATCTTCGGCACGGAAAACCAGGGCAAGAAGTGGGTGGCGATCGGCGATCCGACGGCGTTGGACGGCACGTATGCGCCGGCGCTGGCGTATGGTGCGCCTGATCCGAAAGGACCGGGCGGGCCGGATACGACCAACTTCTTCCTGTATGCGGGTACGACGGGCGGCAAGATATTCGTCACCTTTAGAGGGGGTGGTGCGAACGGAAACGCGTGGATAGACCTGTCGGCGGGTCTTGACGGCTCGCCGGTGAAGCAGATTGTCACCAACCCGATGCGTGGTTCACACGAGGCGTTTGCAGTGACGGACGCGGGCGTGTTCCACATGGCGGATTCGACTGCCGCCAACCCGATTTGGGTGAACATCACCGGCAATGTCTTCTTCCTCGAGCACGATTCGTTCAACATCAGCAAAGACACCACCAAGCCGAGCATGATCGAGACGACCTCGCGGCAGCTCACGTCCATCCAGGCCGACTGGCGGTATGTGATTCCGGACAACATGAGCAATCCGAACGGGCCGACGCATCCGGTGTTGTATGTGAGTTCGTACAGCGGCGTGTATCGGTCGCTCGACAAGGGGCTGAACTGGAACCACTTCCCGGATGACGTGGTGGATGGATCGCCGTCCGCGGGCGGATACTTGCCATCGGTCCAGGTGACCGATCTGGATATTACGCTCGGCAACGTCAACCCGACGACGGGTCGCGAGGACGGTACGACGGGCATCAGCACGCTGTTGGCGTCGACGTTCGGGCGCGGTGCGTTTGCGATTCGGCTAGCCCCCGTGGTTGCGACGGCGACCCTGCAGATGAGTTCGGCGACGGACACGGGGACATCGAACACCGACCAGGTGACGAAGATTTCGACACCGACCTTCACGGGCCTGAGCCAGCAGAGCGCGTTCGGGAACCACGTGAGGATCACGCTGCTGAACATGACCGATCCGAACTATCCGGTGGTGATCGGAGGATTCTCGGGGACGTTCAACGACGCCAGTGATGTTCAGGCGAACTGGACGGACGAGTTTGGCCGTTTCAGCGTGTCGGTATACCCCGGCGTGTTGGTGGAAGGCACGTACACGATCGGCGTTCGCGCGACGGATGACGCGGGAACGGTTGGCGGGATTGCGATCCTGGCGCGGCCGGTGACGTACGACAAGACGCCGCCGTCACCGGTGATCGGGCGGCCTGCCAAGGCGATTAGCGCGACCGAGGGTATTCCGTACACAGGTGTGGTTGCGGAGTTTGCCGACACCTCGTCGCAGTGCATGGCGACGATCAACTGGGGTGATGGCACGACGTCGGCGGGCGCCATTTCGCCGAATGTGGGCGGATGGTATGACGTGACCGGCACGCACATCTACACCGACCCCGGCTCGTACACGCTGAGCATCACCATCACGGACCCGGCGGGCAACGACAGCACTGCGATTCCGGCGTCAGCGACGGTCGATAATCCGGCGATCGTGCCGGCAGGCGGCCTGACCTACACCGTCAACGAAGGCGACAACTTTGCAGCTCAGCCGGTTGCAACGTTCATCGACCCCGGTGGAGCTGAATCGCTGGACAACTACTCGGCGACGATCGATTGGGGCGATGGGACGACATCGGCCGGAGTGATCACCTACGATGCGGTCACGGGCATTTTCACGGTTTCTGGCGGGCACTTTTTCCCGGACAGCGGGACGAAGACGATCGTGACGTCGATTGGTCACGATATGCTGGCGGTGGTAACGGCCACGAGCGCCATGACCGTTCAGAACGTGGCGCCGACGCCGAGCTTCAGCGGGCCGCAGTTTGCGTTCTCGACGTTCCCGACGACGTTCACGATTGGCGCTACGGATATGTCACCGGCGGACCAGGCCGCAGGGTTCACCTATACGATTAACTGGGGCGATGGCACGGCCGTTGAGACGATCGCTGTGGCGGTCAGCAACGGTGTGGCGCACACGATCACCCACACCTTTGCCATCCCCGGGACGTACCAGGCGTTCCTGTCGGCGATGGACAAGGACGGCGGAATCGCTGCGACCAGTTTCATCACGGTGCTGGTGACGGAGCCCACGTCGCTGCAGAATGTGGTGATCAATAACAGCGAGCGTCAGCGGTCGATAATGAAGACGATTTCGTTCAGGCCAACGTACAACGGCGCCCTGCTGGCGAAGTTCTCGACGAAGAACCTGAAGCTGATGTACAACGGCAGCACGGTGGTTTCGACAAAGGGCATGAAGGTCACGTACAAGAAGGGTGTCGCGACTGTGTACCTGTCGGCGATGTCGTTGGCCGACGGCGATTACCAGTTGCAGGTGGCGCTGGGCGGAAACATTGTCCGGCCGGTGGACTTCCACAAGCTGCTGGGCGACTGCGACGGCGACCGAGTCGTCGGGAAATCCGATTGGTACCTTGTCAAGCGGTCCCAGGGATACCGGGCTGGGCAGACGGGCTACAACGTGGATGCCGATCTGAACGGCGATGGTGTGATTAACACGATCGACATGAAGACGGCGAAGTACATGTATGGGCGCACCATGGCTCCGTACCGCATGAAGGCGCTGATGTACCCGACGAAGAAGCCGGTGTTCCCGAAGGTGGATTTCAAGACGGTGGCGGCGAACGGAAACGTGAAGATTGTCGAACTGTCGTTCTATAACCTGGGCACAGGCACGATGAAGCTGCGGGGCCTGCGTCTTGCGGGCGGCAGCGGGGCGTTCAGCTTCGGCGTCCCAGGTTCGCTGTGGGCGCCGACGACGGGCGAGTTCATCATCGCCGCGAACAGCAACCGCAATGTTCGCATCTACCTGACCACCAACACGCCTCAAGTGGCGAGCAACCAGTTGCTCTTTGACTACAGCCTCAACGGCAAGAAGTTTGCCAAGGGGAGCGTGACGCTGAAGGCCAACATAGTCTGAGCCAGAACTGGGATTGCAGCCCGGTATGCAATACCGACAACGCCTCCGCCCTGAACCGGCGGAGGTGTTGTGTTTTTCTCGGGGGCTGGCGCGGAGAGGGCGAGAGGCCCGACCGACGGCGATCCGCTGGCTTTACCTTGACGCGAGCAATATCGGGAGACCGAATCAGGGGATACACGGTCTGGAACCGGTTGTCAGCGCGAAGCCAGCCGTGTCTTTATCTGTTCCAGCCAGGCACTGTCGGGCAGTGCGTACGGGCGGAATTTCTCCATGACGCCCTGTTCCTCGCTGTAGCAGATTGCCCGGTGGAACCCGAGCTTGTTGGCGATCGGCGAGTCGATCAGGTTGCTGGAGTCGTTGGCGCTCATCTGGAACAGCACGCGGTAGTCGAATTCCCGCACGGCGGTGCGCTCGAGCATGCGCTCGATGGTTGCGGGTGTGTCGGCCCAGGCCAGAGTGTGTATGCCAGCCGCGGGTCCTTCACGCAGAAGTTCGGCGAAGAGTTTGTCGGGTTGGGGTTTCTTCTCTTCGTCGGTGGCGGCGAAGCTGAAGCTCTCATCCTGTTTGCGCAACATGCGGTAGCGTTGGAGGCCGTAGATCAGGAGGTAGATCGATGGCGTTCCGGGTTGCTGATCAGCGAGGCGGCGTTGCCACTCATTGCTGAGGTCGGCCATGAGCTGGGGGATGTCGCGGTATTCGACGAGCTTTACGTTGTGGGGCAGGGCGGCGGCGACGCGTGGCAATACGCCGGCGAGCGGGGAGTCGGCTGGGCAGCCGTCCAGAACGTAGAACTGGGCTGCCTGGGGGGATTGGCAGGCCGCCAGCGAGATCATGGCGGCGCTGAGGATGCCCATCGCGGATTCTTCCTGCTGGCCGATGATCAGCAGGTTGGAGCCGCTTTGTCGGCGGAAGGGAACGGCGGTGGGATCCTTGATTGCGACGGGATCGCCCATCCATGCGAGGGCGGCGGCGGTGGCGCCGGGCCGGACGGGGGCGTCGAGGAGTGCGGCGAGGCGTTTGTTTTTTGCGATGTCGGCGGCCGAGTTGCCCTCGAAGACGATCGGCTCGGCGTGGTGGTCGGTGCGTTGGGTCTTTTGCTCGATGACCTTCTTAAGCACGCGGTCTCGCACTGGGTCGGGCAGCCAGGCGACTTGGAAGGGGCTGTTGCCCTCGACCAGTCCGCCGGCGTCGTTGTAGATGGCTTCGCCGGGGCGTGACAGGAGCCTGGCTGCGGAGTTGCTGTCGCCGAGGATGAGCTGGGAGTCCGCGTCGCTGCATTGGAGGGCGATGCGGACGGCCATCTGTCCGAGGGTGCTGCGGGCGAGGCCGGAGGTGCCGCCGATGGTCTGTGAGCCGAGGAGCACGTGAATTCCGAAGGCACGACCTTGGCGGACGAGGCGATCGAGGAGGAGGCCCGCGTCCTGCGACAGCTTGTCGTCTTCGGAGAAAAATTCCTGGAATTCGTCGATGATGAGGAGGGTGCGGGGGAGGGTTTTGCCCGAGGCTTGGCGATAGGCGGCCAGCTCCTGGGTGCCGAGCTTGCGGAAGAGTTCACCGCGGCGGGATAGTTCGGCGTCAACGCGCTGCAGGACGCTGAGGCCGAACTCGCGATCGCTTTCGACGGCGATGGCGCGCGCGTGGGGGAGGACGTGGGTCGCGTAGGTTTTGAACTCGACGCCTTTCTTGAAGTCAACGAGGTAAAATTCGACCTGGTCGGGGGAATACCACATCGCGAGGTTGGTGATGAGGACGTGGAAGAGGTTGGATTTTCCGGAGCCGGTCTTGCCGGCGATCAGGGTGTGCTGGGCTACGCCGCGGCCGAGGCGGAGGGCCTGGAATCGCGTGGCGCCGAGGCGGCCGATGGGTACGGTGAGCTCTTCGCTGCTGTCCTGGGTCCACAATTGTTGGTTGGGCGGCGTGATGAGCTCAAATGAGACCTCGACGCGTTTGGCATCCTTGGCGGCTTTGCCGACGACTTCGAGGATTCGCGTGAGAAAGTCCTCGGCGGGTGGCGGATCGAGCGTGAGCGGGAGTTGCTCGAAGACCTGGTCCTTCCAGATGAACCGGCCATTGTCCCAGACGAGGTTGACGCTGTGCGACTCGATTTCGTCCATGTGGATGCCGCCGGGCATGGGCTGACGCTGGTCGCGGAGGATCAGCGTGTAGACGCCGCAACGAGCCCCGGAGCTGGCGATGCTGCTGAGACGTTTGAGGGCTTCCGGGGTGAAGCTTTGGGGGAAATCCGCGATGACGAGATAGCGGTACGGTTCGGCGAGCTCACCGGCCTGAGTGTTGTAGTTGTCGATGGTTTGGAACTCGTTTCTGAGGTACTTCTGGATCACGGTTTCCATGTGCTCCGTGAGATCGGCCAGACGCTGTTCGATGTGCTCGCTTTCGGTCCAGATGCGTGTGCCGACGAGAGCTTCGTCGTGGTCGGCCAGGTGCATGAAGCCGGCAAAATTCTGGCCGAGGCCGACGGGGTCGATGAGGGTGAATCGCACCCGGCCGGGTGGCAGGCCCGTCAGGAGGCGGGCCATGACCATTTGCAGGGTGCGCAGGCCTTGGGCCCGTCCGTCGCGGTCGGCCTGGATGAGCATCGATGCCTGGCGTGGGAAGGCGAGGGATGTCGGGACGGAAAACGCCTCGGGTAGATCGAGGCGGAGTTCGCCTTTGCGCGGAACGGCGGCGGCGATCTTCTTGAGGTCGATCTGGAGCTGGCCGAAGCGGACCAGCGAGGGGAATGTGGTTGGGGGCGTCCAGTCCTTCCATGTGGCTTCGTCCCAGTCCTGAGAATGCTGGGACATCGCGGCCTTCATCGGCTCTTGGATGCGGATGAGGCCATCGGCGAGGCGGTGTTCCAACGCGGCGCGGGCTTCGGCGTAATCGCGATCGTTTTCGGCGACCTGGGCGTCTGCTTTTCCCTTGGCGGCCTGCAGTTCGCGTTCGTAACGCTGCAGTATTCCGGTCAGAGTTCGCTGACGCCACTGTTCGGCATCGGCCCTTGCCTGGTCATGCTGGCTTTTGATGGCGGCGAACTTATGGGAGTAGTCGGTTTGGCAACTGAGGAGCAGGGCATCCCGTTTGGCGGTGGCGGCCTGGAGCAGGGGGTCGAATTTGAGCTTTGCCGATTGCTTTTCGTTCTGGCATCGCTCGGCGGCCTGGTTGTAGTTTTGTTCGCGGGCAATGCGTGCGTTTTCCGCGTGGGCTTCTGCGGCGGCCTTGGCGGCGTCGATCGCTTGGCCCAGTGGACCATAGACTTCCGCGACCTGTTTCCGGGCCATCGCCCGCAGCATAGCTCCGAGGACGAGCACGACGACCAGCGTTGAGACGCCGGCGATGGCCATCGGGACGAGCTGCAAATCGGTTCGGCTGAGCAGCACCTGCGTCGCGAACACCGCCGTTGCGACGAGAAAGAGAGCCAGAAAATGCGGGCGGGCGCCTACGAACAGGCGAGGCAATCGCAGCGCGGCCAGGCCAATGAGTCCGTGTGAGATTGCATTGCATCCGGCTTCGAAGGCGGCGGGGGGGTCGCCGAGGGGCTGCTGTGGCTCGGTGGTCGCTTGGCTTTTCGGCATGACGGTCATGCCATAAAGCTGCATCATCGCCGCGGTCTGCCGCTGCTTTTCTTCGACGGTCTGGAGTTGCCCGGCCAAGTGTTCCTTGGCTTTCTTGGCATGGTCGCGAAGCTGGGCCTGCGTGCCATCGAAGAGGGCTTCGGCTTCCCAGACAGCCTGGTCAAACTCCTTCTTGATGTCGCGTTCGGTGGATTTGCTGTCGATCTGGATTCGCTGGCGCGCTGCTTTGATCGAAGCCGCCAGCGTCATGGAGTCGGATTTGAACTGGGTTTCGATCTGGTCGATGCGATCCTGGTATTTTCTCGCGGCGTCGTCGTTGGCGGATTTGTTGCGGTCCTCGATGTCCCGGTTTGTCCGCTCGGCGTCTTTCTTGGCGTCGTCTTTGGCTTTTTGGTGCTGCTGCTCGATCTGGGTCTCGGCAACGGCGCATTCAATGGCCAGATCGACCAAGTTGCGGAGGGTTCCGCGCTGGATGTCGTGGTGAGTAGGCGACGATGGTGGCGGCTGCGGCTGGCCGTCCAATAATACGTTGGATTGCTCTTGCATTACCCCCAGATTACCCGTTTAGGTCGCTCAGCAAAAGCGACTTGGGCCTACCGAAGCTTGACGGTTGCCAAGGCCATCGCGGCGAGCATGGCCGTGATGAGCCAGAAACGGACGACAACCTGTGTTTCCGTCCAGCCCTTGCGTTGAAAATGGTGGTGGATTGGGGCCATCAGGAAAAATCGGCGGCCGGTGCCGAAGCGTTTGCGGGTGTATTTGTAATAGCTGACCTGGATGAGCACGGAGACGGCTTCCAGGACGAAGATTCCGCCGACGAGGAAGAGGATCAGTTCCTGGCGGATGACGATGGCGATGTAGCCGATGAGTCCGCCGAGGGCGAGGGAGCCGGTATCGCCCATGAAGACGGCAGCGGGGCTGCAGTTGAACCAGAGGAAGCCGAGGCAGGCGCCGGTCATGGCGCCGGCGATGACGGCCATTTCGTCGCTGGTGCGGATGTGGGGGAGGTAGAGGTATGTCGCGACCTCACGGCCGGCGAAGCTGGTCCCGACGATCAGCGCGAGGAGGAAAAAGGTAAACGAGACGATGCCCATGCATCCGCCGGCAAGGCCATCGAGGCCGTCGGTGAGGTTGACTGCATTGGAGGAGCCGGTGAGCACCAGACTGCCCAGGATGATGAACGCGGTCAGTCCAAGCTCGATCTGGAGCTTCTTGAAGAAGGGGAAATAGAGGGTATGCGCCGCGGTGATCTGCTCGCCGTGACGGAATGTGAAATAGCTCAGGAGAATGCCGAGGCCTATCTGAAAGCAGAGTTTCTCCCACCCGTAGAGGCCTTGCCGGGAGCCGGCGCGTCGGCCGGCGGTGAGCTTGAGCCAGTCGTCGGTGGCGCCGACGGCTGCGAGCCAGAGCATGCAGATGATGGCCATCTTGACGTAAAAGTTGCTGAGGTTAGCCAGGAGGAGAGTGGTGGCGAAGATGGCGCTGATGATAAGCAGGCCGCCCATCGTCGGGGTGCCTTTTTTGCTGGCCATCAGGGCATCGATCTCGGCCTGGTCGAACCCGGCAAGGTCGGCGATTTTCTGGCCACGGAGCCACCGGATCACTCGGGGCCCCATGAGGATGCAGACGAAGAAGCTGACGAGGACGGCGAAGGTGCCCCGGAAGGTGGTATAGGTGAAGACGCGCAGGAAGCCAAACCCGCGGTCGTCGAGCCAGTCGATGGAATCCTTGATGAGGAGGTAAATCATGGGGAGGTGGCGAGGTTTAGGAAGCTACTCGAAGGGTGTCGCGTGTGCCGAGCGCCTGGGCGACGGCCTCGAAATGCATGGCGCGGGAGGCCTTCAGCAGGACGACATCGCCGGAGCTGAGGCCGTTGGGAATGGCGGCGATTGCTGCCGCGGTGTCGGGGAAATGGCTTACGCGGTCGGCAGGCATCCCGGCTTGTTTGGCTGATTCGGCCATGAAGGCGGCCTTTTCGCCGATGCAGATCAGGCCGTCCAAGGGATGGGCGGCGGCGTAGGCGCCGACCTCGCGATGGAAACGATTGGTGGATTCGCCGAGTTCGCGCATATCGCCTAGGATGGCAATCCGGCGGCCGCAGGCTTCGAGCGAGCAGAGGGTGTCGATGGCGGCCTGCATTGAGGCGGGGTTGGCGTTGTACGCGTCGTTCAGGACCGTCAGGCCGCGGATGTTCACCAGTTGCAGTCGCATGTCCGGTCCGTGGGCTTGGGCGAGGTTCTCGACGATTTCATCCTCGCTCAATCCAAGCCGGCGGGCGACGGTGATCGCGGCCAGGGCATTGCAGGCGGTGTGGCGGCCGAGGAGCGGGACATAGACTTTCCGGCGGCCGTTGAGCAGGAAATCCACGCCGCTGTAGTCGCAGGTGATCTCTGTAGCGAACAGATCGTTGGTCGAATTGAAGCCGAAGGTGATGCGGTTGCCAGGGTAGCTTGCGACGGCCTCGAGGAGCTGGGGATCGTCGCCATTGACGACCAATAAACCTTTTGGATTGAGTCCCTCGATGATGCTGGCCTCTTCGCGGCGGACGCCCATGAGGTCGCCGAGGCCTTCGAGGTGCTCGGCCGAGCAGTTGGTGATCACGGCGGTGTCCGGCAGAGCCATGTTCGAGAGCACACGCAGTTCGCCGTGGTGGTTCGTGCCGGTTTCCAGGACGAGATAGTCCTGGTTTGGGTCGGCAGGGAAGATCGCCAGCGGTACGCCGATGTCGTTGTTGAAGCTCTTGGGCGAGATGGATCCTCGCAGGCGGCGGCAGAGGATCGAGTCGATGAGATTCTTGGTGCTGGTTTTGCCGTTGCTCCCGCCGACGCAGATTACCTTGGCGGTCATCTGCTGGCGGACGAAGCGAGCGAGTTTGCCCATCGCCAGGCGCGTGCTGGGCACGTGGATCATGTGGACGTTGGGGAGTTTGACCGCGGGCTGCTCTTCGACGAGAGCGGCGATAGCGCCGGCGCCGGCTGCTTGGGGGAGAAACTCATGGCCGTTGTGGGTTTCGCCTTGGATGGCGATGAACAGAGCGCCCGGTTCCATGAGGCGAGTATCAGTGCAAACGGCGGTGATATCAGGTCCGGTGGCGGGGAACGGGCTAAGAGCCTTGCCACCCACAACCTGCCGGACCTGCTGCAGCGAGATCGGTTTCATAGGCTTTGCGGCCATTCCAGTTGCCCTGCACGCACGGTCGTCCGTGCCGGTCAGGGCAAGCCAAAGCGGTATTCATCCGGGCACTACGCGGCGGCCATTGGGCTGGTCAAGACCCGCGTGGCCTCCTCCACATCATCAAAATGTCGTTTCTCGGTTCCAATGATCTGGTAGTTCTCGTGGCCTTTCCCGGCAAGGAGAACGACATCGCCCTCCTGCGCGTCGGCCAACGCCCGCTCTATTGCGCTTCGTCGATCGACATCCACAAGAACTGCCGTGCGTTTGCCGGTAGCCGATGGGCTTGGCGCCACAAATCGCGCCCCACCGACCCGCTCTACATCGGCAGACAGGCCCGAAACCAATTCATCTATAATGGCTTGCGGATTCTCGGTCCTTGGATTGTCGCTGGTGAGATAGACCACGTCGGCAAGACGCTCGGCGACGGCGGCCATCCGAGGGCGTTTCGTGCGGTCGCGGTCGCCTCCACAGCCGAACAGAACCCGAAGTGTGTTGCCAGTCAGCGGCCGAAGCGCCTTGAGCACGTTCGCCAAGGCATCGTCCGTGTGGGCATAATCAACTAATACGGTAAATGGCTGTCCGCAGCGGACGGCCTGGAGCCGGCCGGGGGCGCCCTCGGCGTCGGCAAGAGCACTTGCGATCTGCTCCACCGACAGGTCGCAGACTTCGCCAGCCAGAGCGGCTGCCGTCAGGGCGTTGGCGATGTTGTGCAAGCCGATCAACTGCATCGCCACCGGCGCCTGCCCGTCGGGGGCGATCAGCGTGAATCGCGAGCCTTGCGGGCTGCTCACGATGTCCTTGGCGCGGTAATCGCCTTGGCTGCCGAGGCCGAAACGGATCACTCTGGCCGAGCAGTCCTGGGCGATGCGCTCGGACCAGGGGTCGTTGGCGTTGACGATGGCGGCCGCAGTGGGGGCGAGCGATTCGAAGAGCCTGGCCTTGGCGGCGGCGTAGTTCTCCATCGTCTTGTGGTAGTCGAGGTGGTCGCCCGTGAGATTCGTGAACGCGGCGCCCGCGAATTGGATGCTCGATACGCGACCCTGGTCCAGCGCGTGGCTGGACACCTCCATTGCGCAGACGGCGCAGCCGTTGTCCCGCATGGCCGCCAGCAGCTCGGCCAACTCGATGCCGCCGGGGGTGGTCATGTTGGCTTCGCGATGCGTCTGGCCATCGTCGATCTCGACGGTGCCGATAACGCCGCACCGGCGATTGACCGACGCCAAGATGTGGCGGATCAGGTAGGTTGTCGTTGTTTTTCCGTTGGTCCCGGTGATCCCCAGCATCTGCATGGCTTTTGAGGGCTCACCGAGCAGGAGCTGCGCCAAGCCCGACGCCGCCGACGAAGCATCGGTCACTACCACCTGTGGTAGGGGAGGGGCGTCCATCGGCTCGCTTGTCACTACGGCTACGGCGCCTCTTGTCTTGGCATCAGCGACGAACCGCCGACCGTCCGTCTTCGTGCCGGCGCGCGCAATGAATAGATCGCCTGGACGCACTTGACGCGAGTCTTCACGCACCCCCCGAACCTCAACATCAGCCAGACCCGCCAAGGATATCTCAGGAGAGAACCGCCGCAGAAGCATGTGGAGTAGCATCGGGACATCCCTTTCCCAATCGCGACCCTGACCGCAGGATCATGGAACCAATCCGCTTCCACTGCGAGCCGCCGTACCCGCAACGCCCACAAGCCTAACACAGCCGCAATTGGGAATCAACGTGATACCACCATATCGGACAACAGACGCCGATGTCCTTCAGTTCTAATCTCGTGACAGTGGAGGGGATCAAAGCGTCTTTGTGGAGAGTTGGAGCGATTGGGAGGCCGCGCGGGCGATGAATTGACCTATGCTGAGGGAGGCGGTGGCGGCGGGGGAGGGGGCATTCAAAACGTGGACCATTCGGGGGGCGGTTTGGATGGCAAAGTCGTCTACCAACTTCCCTGTGCGGTCGAGGGCTTGGGCGCGGATGCCGGCGCCGCCGGGGAGGAGGTCGGACAATTGGAGTTCGGGCATCAGGCGTTGGAGGGCTTTGAGGAAGGCTTTCTTGGAGAAGGAGCGGTGCATTTCGCCGAAGCCCATTTTCCAGAATTTGGCGGCCATTTTCCAGAAGCCTGGGTAGGTGAGGGTTCCGAGGAGGTCTATGGGGTTGATTTGGGTCCAGGTGTAGCCATGACGTGCGAGTGCGAGGACCGCGTTGGGGCCGGCTTCGACGCCGCCGGCGATCATGCGGGTGAAGTGGACGCCGAGGAACGGGAATGCGGGGTCGGGGACGGGATAGATGAGATTCTTGCAGAGGGACCAGGCGTGTGGAGCGAGTTTGTAGTATTCGCCGCGGAAGGGGATGATTTGGACGTCGGGATCGAGGCCACACATTCGGGCGACGCGGTCGGATTGGAGGCCGGCGCAGTTGATGAGTCCGTGGGCGGAAAAATCGCCTTGGGTGGTGTGGAGAATGATGGTGTCGGGTTTTTGGGTGATTTTGAAGACTTTTGCGGAGGTGAGGACCTGGCCGCCCTGTTGGCGGACGGTGTCGGCGTAGGCGTAGGAGAGGGCTTTGTAATCCACGATGCCGGTTTCGCGGACGTAGAGTCCTGCGATGCCGGCGATGTGGGGTTCGTGTTCGCGGAGTTCTTCGATGGAGAGTCGGCGGAGGTCGGCCAGGCCATTGGCGTTGCCGCGGCGCTGGAGTTCGGCAAGGCGGGGGAGTTCGGACTCGTGGGTAGCGACGACGACTTTGCCGCAGTTATCGTGGGGGATGTTGTGTTGTTGGCAGAATTGGTAGAGGGCGTTTCGGCCTTGGTTGCAGAGGGTGGCTTTGAGGGAGCCGGGCTTGTAGTACATGCCGGAGTGGATGACGCCGGAGTTATTGCCGGTCTGGTGTGCGGCGAGTTTGCCTTCGGCTTCGAGGACGATGATGTTGGCGTGGTGGTCCTTTGCCAGTGCCATGGCGGTGGCGAGGCCGACGATGCCGCCGCCGATGACGGCGATATCGACGCGGGGGGAGGAGCCGGCAGCGGGGGGAACGGGAGTGGTGGGTGGGGCAATGAGTGTGGTCATTTCTTGTATACCTGTTTGTAGTAATTAGCGATATCGTCCCAGGCGGCGGATTCGTCCCAGCCGAGGGATTGTGTGTCGGGAATGTCGGTGTTGATGCGGACGCGAGGCTCGGCGAAATCGGTTTGTTTTTTGAGTTCGACGGGGCAGGGGAGGTGTAGGCGGGGGCGCATTTCGGCGGCGAAGCGGAGGGTGAAAGCGCCTTGGGATTCGGCGTAGCCGGAGGGGTTGAGTTTGGTGAAGCAGGGGGCGGAGGGGATCGTGGAGGCGAAATGGGCGTACGCTTTGGCCAGCAGCGAGACGTGGATGTTGTCGCGGACGTACGCGGGAGTGGAGACGGCGGGGGTGGTGTCAGCGAACCAGTTCTTGATGAGGAAGCCGGTGAAGCGGGGTTCTTCGTAGGGGCCGAAGGGGTTGGGGATGACGAATTTAGCGAGAGCGAGTTCGGCGCTGCGGGCGTGGTAGCGGAAGACATGGCAGGTGAGTTCTTTTGAGAGGCCATAGGGGGAGAAGGCTGGGAGAGATTCGGAGCCGGCGCCTTCGTTGGATTCGAAGACGGAGCCGGTGAGGAGGATTTTGTTGCAGCCGGCGGATTTGAGCGTGGCGAGGGTTGTGGCGATGTTGAGGGTGTTGTTTTGGAGAGCGGCGAGGGTGTTGAAATCCGTGGATTTGTAGTTGGTGACGTCGGCGGCGTGGTGTGCCAGGAGGTCGAGGGGGGCGATGGATTTGATGAGATCCAGGAACGCGGGGTCGCCGAAGGATGGGCCGATGACGGGGGTGCAGAGGGATTGGGCGAGGGCGGCGCGGGTTCGTCGGGGTTCGTCGGGGTATTGGGCGGGGGGTTTGCGGAAGGTGGCGATGACTTGGTGGCCGGCGGCGGCGAGTTCTTTGAGGAACCAGAAGCCGGTAAAGGAGGAAGCGCCTGTGAGGAGGATTTTCATGATGCGTCGGGTCCTTTATGGAACAGAACCCACGGAGCTTGCTCCGTGGGGGGTGGGGGGTTGCTCACACCGTCAGGTGCCACTTGGGGTCGAAGTCGCGTTGGTTATTGTCTTTGTCGGAGATGACGGTGGGAGGGAAGGGCCAGGGGATATTGAATTTGGGGTCGTTGTAGCGGATGCCGCGTTCGTGGGCGGGGGAGTAGAACTCATCGACGAAGTAGAAGGCTTCGGCGTTGTCGGTGAGGGTGATGAAGCCGTGGGCGAAGCCTTTGGGGCAGTACATCATTCGGCGGTTTTCGGAGGAGAGTTCGGCGGCGAAGGATTGGCCGAACGTGGGGGAGCTTTGGCGGATATCGAGGATGACGTCGAGGAGGGAGCCGCGGATGCAGCGGACGACTTTGGTTTCGGCTTTGGGGGCGAGTTGGTAGTGCATGCCGCGGAGGGTGCCTTTTGGGGCGGACAGAGAGTTGTTGACCTGGACCATGCGGGTGGAGAGGTTTCTGGCGGCGAATTCGTTTTCGCAGAAGGCGCGGGCGAAAAAGCCGCGGTCGTCGCCCCGTTTTTCGAGGTCGATGACGTAGGCGCCTTTGAGGGGGGTTTCGATGAAGATCATGATTTCCTCAGTTCAGTGTTAATTCACGCTAAAGCGGTCCGCCTGGCGGACCGTACGGGGCTATGCTCAGGCGGCAGTGGGTTGGATCAGGTTCAGGTGTTTTTTGAGGGTGCGGAGACGGACGAATTGATCGCCTTCGAAGTCCTTTTTTGAGAAGCCGTAATCGACCATCTTGCGGTGGAGTTCCTCCATGCCGGAGACGAGGTTGTATTGGAGCTTGAAGTCGGGGAGGAGGCTGTAGAGGTAGTCGAATTTGACGCGGTAGTTGCGGGGGTCGGCGCCGACTTCGCCGGTGTAGGTGACTTTGGCGGAGGGGATGAGGCGCTGGACCTGGTCGCCGACCTGTCGGACCTGGTAGTTCTCGGAGTTTCCGCCGATGTTCACGGCTTTGTTATGGATGGCGGCCTTGGGGGCTCTTGCGAAAGCGACGAAGGCGCGGGCGATGTCGCGGCAGTGAATCAGGGGTCGCCACGGGGAGCCGTCGGATTGGATGCGAATTTCGCCGTAGGCCAGAGCGGAGCCGAGGAGGTTGTTGACGACGAGGTCGATGCGGAGCATTGGGGAGTAGCCATAGGCGGTGGAGTTGCGCAGGAAGGCGGGGGAGAAGTTATCGTCGGCGAGTGGTGAGACGGCGGTTTCGGTTTCGATTTTGGATTGGGCGTAGGCGGTGAGGGGGTTGAGGGGGTCGGATTCGTCGAGGTCCAGTTTTGTGCCTTGGCCGTAGACGGAGCAGGAGCCGGCGAAGAGGAATCGGGGGACGCCGGCGGCTTTGGCGAGCTTGGCGATGCGGATGGAGGCATCGCGGTTGATATCGAAGGTGAGTTGGGCGTTGATGTTGCCCATGGGGTCGTTGGAGATGGCGGCGAGATGCATTACGCAATCGTAGCCCTTGAGGTCGGCTGGGGTGATTCCGCGGACGTCTTTGTTAAGCTCTTTGTCGGGCTTGGGCATGGGCGCCCAGTTGCAGCCGTCGAAGAGACCGAGGTCGCAGCCGGTGACGTGATGGCCTTCCTGTTTGAGGACATCGACGAGATGGGTTCCGATGTAGCCGCGGTGACCGGTGACGAAAGCTTTCATGATGAGGATCCCTTAAGAGAGTTTTCTGGCGAAAGACGATTCTAGACAGCCCATGGGGCGGAGCCGGCGGCCCAGAGCTTTTCGAGGGATTCGCGATCGCGTTGGGTGTCCATGCAGGCCCAGAAGCCGCGGTGTTTGTACATGGACAGTTGTTGGTCGCGGGTGAGTTTGACGAGTGGGGTTCGTTCCAAGACGCAGGATTCGTCCTGGGAGAGATAGGGAAGGAAATCGTGGCGGAAGAAGAAGTACCCGGCGTTGATCCAGTTGTCGGTGAACTCGGGTTTTTCGGCAAATTTGACGACTTTGGGGCCATCGAGCTTGCATTCGCCGAAGCGTGAGAGGGGGTTGACGCCAAGGACGGTGCCGATGCGGTTTTGTTTGAGGTGGAAGGCGAATTCCTTTTTGAGGTTGGCGTTGGTGAGGCCGTCGCCGTAGGTGACGGCGAAGGTCTTGGCGTCGCCGAGGTAGCGTGAGGCGGCGCGGGCGACGCGGGCGCCGGTCATGGTGAGTTCACCGGTGTCGGCGAGGGTGACGGACCAGTCCTGGTCGTGATCGACGGAGTGGACGGTGAGATTATTGGTCTTCAGCTCGACGGTGAAGTCGGAGTTCATGGAGGCGTAGTTGAGGAAGTAGGCTTTGATAACTTCGGATTTGTAGCCACAGCAGAGGACGAAGTTTCTGAAGCCATGCCGGGCGTAGGTGCGCATGATGTGCCAGAGGATGGGGCGGTTGCCGACGGGGACCATGGGTTTGGGGCGGAGTTCGGTTTCTTCGCGGAGGCGGGTACCGAGCCCGCCGCAGAGAACGAAGACGGGTACGTTGGAGAGATCATTGCTCAAGATAGACTCCGTGCCAAAGGGGGCCGGAAACGGCGGCATGCAAGCCACCTGTGGCTTACATCGGCAGAATCGGTCAAATGTTTCAACTGCGCGCTCGGTGAGGCGGTCGGGCAATCGGGCGACCGATAACACTGCGACGATTGGCCGTTGCCCTTGTCCCGACGGTTGCGCCGGCTTGGCGTCGCGACTTCACCAAAACCTGGCGGTAAGATAATCGGGGCTGGCCGATGAGACAATCGGGGGGTGTAATAAGTGAACTGGGTATTCAATTGACTCCGGTATCCCCAACCTGTAGTGGAGTGGGGCATGGAGGACTACCCCCGGAATCTGGCGGAGTTTGAGCAACGGTTCTCCAGCGAGCAGGCCTGCCGGGAGTGTCTGTTCGACCTGCGTTGGC
>JAPLNB010000131.1 GCA_026693085.1 Planctomycetota bacterium
ATGTGAAAGAGAAGCTGGCCGATGCCGACGCGGTGCTGGTGATCGACGGCAGCGGCTTTGCCAAGAAGGGAAGGGAATCCTGCGGGGTCAAGCGGCAGTGGTGCGGGCGGCTGGGCAAGGTCGAGAACTGCCAGGTGGGCGTGCCGCAGATCCAGAAAGTGTTTTCGCTGCTGCTCCGCCATCCGCGGCCGGGCCACACGCAGATCGCCCGGCAGGTCAGTGAAGTTCCACGGCGTAACGAAGAGGCCCGCAGCTACTCCTGGCACCGGCGCACCGGCGGCTATCCGCCACGCCGGCCGGCGGCGGAGTCGGGATAACGGTAACAGTAGAATGAATGAAGATGCGGGCATCTTCCCATCGCCTTGGGGGAGGAAAAGCAAATAGCGACTTGACTTCGCGCTATCCGGTGTCGTCGATGACGTGTACACCATCGCCACCTGCGAGCACTACTGCGCCACGCGGAGCAACGTTCCGCCGCCGGGCGGCAGGCTCAGTTGCGCGCGGTTCCCCGCGGCGGGCGACCATTTCCGATCGGTGGCGTTGAATGCCTGCAGCGGACCGGGCCCGACCAGCGCCGTCGTGACGGCCGCCGCATAGTCCATGTTGACGACCAGCACGTGAGTCGGTATGGCCTTTGGACTTCCTTGCCCCGCTTCGCCCCAGAGTCCCAGGAGAATCCCGCGGACGCGTTCCCGCGGCCTGGCGGCGATCGGTGCCACGGCCGGGTCGAGGCGGAACGGGGCGTCGGCCGGCAGAGCCACAGCGCCGGGCGGGGTCATCCCGGTGTGATAAGCCGCCATCCAGCGCAGCGGTTGCGTCTGCGTCGCGATGGCTACAAATTCGCGATTGAGCGACTTCAGCGCATGATAAATCGGCGTCGGCGTGCCATCGGGCAGCGCGATCCCGCCGACGTGGTCCTTACAGCAATAGACATAGTAGGAAATGCCCTGCGCTCCGTATGCGGCGGTCGTGTAGACGAGGTAGCGCATCTCGTCGGGCTTCGGGAGCCGCATCACCGCCGGGACCCACGTACACGCCTGCACGATGTTCAGAAACGGCAGGTTCGCATCGTCGGCCGCACGGCGGATCATCGCGAGGTTCAGGAAATACTGGTCGTTGTCGCCGTTGACCGCGAACTGGTAGTGGTCGTAGCTGATCAGCGCGGGGCGGACCACCTCGACGTATTGCCGCAGGTGCTCGCGGTACGCGGTGACGACATCCCCTTTGGTGCCGAGTTGCTCGTTGTTGGCGTAGGTCGGGAAGAGATTGATGTAGGCCATGTGTGCCGGGTCGCGCTCCCGGAGGTAGGCCACGAGCCTGCCCAGCGGGGCAAAAGCGCCGGCGCTCGGTTCGTCGGTGATGAAGTAGCAGTACATCGCGGGATGCTTCGCCACCCGGGCGATCAGTGCGTCGAGCTTCTCGCGCTGGGCCGGGTTGTCGAGGGTCGCGGGCGCCAGCAGCCCATCGGTCAACTGGGCGCGAAGCCCATGCCGATGGACGAGGTCAAGGTCCTTCTCGGCGCACCAGACGACGTTGAATCCGCCGTCGGCCATCTGCGTGGCCACGGCATCAGTCATGGCCGGCCCGGCCCAGTAGGTGACGATCGGTGTTCCGACGCTCCATGTGCGGGATCCAGTGGCCGGGGCCATTGTGTCGGATCCGGCCGCATCGTGCGTCCCAGACTTCGCCGCCGGCGCCGGAAATGCCGGCTCGCCGGCCCTGCCCCGCGGCACAGGGGCCAGAAGCACTGCCATCGCCACAAGGATGTACGTCTGCCACCACATTGCCAATGCCTTCATTGTGTCACCTGTTTTCACATCCGTTAGCCAGCATCTTTCGGCAAGACAACAGCGGCCAAGGCTCGGGCGGGATTCGGGAGTGCTTGCCAAGAGCTCAATTGCACGTCGCGTCTACTACGGTAGCATAACCGGAAATCACTGTGAGCGGCACAGGGCAGAGCAGGTTCGTAGAGACCGATCGCCTTTTAGAGGAGCAGTGTATGCCTGAGTCCAATCCCAACGCATGGCGTTGTACGGTGTGTGGGTATGTGCACCAGGGTGCCAGCCCGCCGGATTCCTGCCCTGTTTGTGGCGTGCCGCGATCGGCCTTCGAGCCGCAAGGCCAGGCTGGTCCAGTCTCTCTCGCACCAGAACCGCGGCGTTGGGAGTGTGCGGTTTGCGGCTATGTCCACGAGGGGCCCGAGCCCCCGGAGGAATGCCCTCTGTGCGGTGCCACCCGGGATCAGTTTCAGGCGGCGAGGGCGCCGGGCGCCTCCGAAAGCTCCAAGTCGGCCGTGCGCGTCGTCATCATCGGTGGCGGGATCGCCGGGTTGTCCGCCGCCGAAGCCGTGAGCGAAGCAGGTCCGCAGGCCGAGATCACGCTTCTCTGTGCCGAGAATGAGTTGCCCTATTACCGGCTGAACCTTACCCGCTACCTTGCCGGGGAGGTAGACCGGCCTGAGCTGCTTGTGCATCCGCAGGAGTGGTATGAAAAACGGCGAATTGACCTCCGCTTGGGCGCTGAGGCGATTCGGCTGCACCCGGTGGAGCGGGTCGTGGAGTTGAGGAGCGGCGATCAGGTGAGGTTTGGCAGATTGATCCTCACCAGCGGCGCCCACCCCTTCGTGCCACCTCTGCCTGGGACCAACCTCCAGGGCGTGGTCAGCCTGCGCACGATCGCGGACGCCGACCGCCTGCTACAACTGGCGCAACCCGGCTGCCGTTGCGTGTGCGTTGGCGGCGGGCTGCTGGGCTTGGAAACTGCCGGGGCTCTGGCACGTCGTGGGGTGCAGGTGACCGTGCTGGAAAGCCACGGGTATCTGATGCCCAGCCAGCTCGATCCCGTCGCGGGCGCGGTTCTCGGCAGGCACCTGGCGAAGATTGGGGTGGCCCTCCGCTCGGGCGTACATGTGAAGGCATTGGCTGGTGAAGCTCGCGTCAACAGCGTGGTGCTCGAGGAAGGAGACGGCGTTGCGGCAGACGTGGTCGTGTTGTCCACCGGCGTGCGATCCAACAGCTACCTGGCCCGGCAGGCGGTCATTGAGGTGAAAAAGGGCATCGTCGTCAACAACCGCCTGGCGACGGCCAACGCCGACATACTGGCTGCCGGCGACGCGGCGGAGCACCTCGGGGTCGTGTATGGCAACTGGGCCGTCGCGCAGTCTCAAGGGCGCATCGCCGGCATGAATGCCGTGGGGATTGATGAAGAGTTTCTCGGAGTGCCACGCGCGCACACTCTCAAAATCCTTGGCCTTGACACCTTCAGCATCGGCCAGTTCAGCCCGCCGGACGGCAGCTACCGCGTCTTCGCAGGCGAATCGGACGGCCGCTACCGCAGCTTCGTGTTCCGCGATGGGCTGCTCGTGGGCGCCAATCTCGTTGGCGACGCGTCATTGGCAGCGATCATCCGAACCGTGATCGAGACGCGAAAGGACCTTTCAGACCTGCTGGCTCGCTCGCCCGCGGTTACGGACGTGGCGGCGCGTCTTGCGGAGCTGGATTGATGCGACGATCTGATCGCCCGTCGAGCTGGCGGAAGCCCGACCGCGCGTTGTCGCCGGCGCCATGGCCTCGGCGGTCGCGGTCTACATTTGCGTAAATCTCTTGCCCTTGGCGTCACAGATCGGGCAGGATGCCGGAGGCTGGCCCAGCTCAATGTGGCCGCATACGGGGCACAGATAGAAAGCGGTGGCCGGGAGGTCTTTTCCGCTCTTGACGGCGTCCAATGCCATCGCATAGAGCCTGGCATGGACCGCCTCGGCCTGCTTGATCATCGGCGGGTACATCGTCGTGTACTCGTAGGTTTCGCCGTCGACGGCCGCCTTCAGATTCTCCAGCATCGATCTCACGCCATCCATTGCGCTGAGGTGTCCATGTGCGTGGATGGCTGTTGGCACTCGCGGCTTGCCTCGGCCACTCTGATCCTATCGAGGTGTTGGTGGTGCCGCGGTTAGAAGCACTCATTGAGGTCTTACGAGTCTGATTTCCTGGGATGAAGCGAACGGCGACGGCAACGGGTCGATGGCCGTCGCGGCCCTGGTGACATCGTTGTTCCCGAACAGCCCGGCCTCCTTCACGCCACGATGCCTCAGAAAAACAGTCGTGCCCTCGGCCGCCTGCGAGTTGCGGACGATGACCCCGCGAACTGAATCGAGCAGGATCGCCGCATTCGCGTCAGCCGATCCGGGCTGCCGGCTGCGGAAACCGTCGATCACCAGGCTGCCGGTCTCCTCGCACCAGAGGGCGTGGGTATAGTACTGCGGTATGTCATCGTCCCAGCGCACGTCGATCTGGCTTAAGGTCAGCCCGGTGGCCCGGTGGCAGAAGATGCCGGCCAGGTCGTGCTTGAAGATCGCCCACCGGTGATCGAAGGCAGGCCGCAGATCGATGTTGCCGCCGTAGGAGTCGCTGAGCGGCCCTTTACGCAAGCGGAGACGGATGCGGTCCAGGGTCACGTCTTCGATCTGGCCTGACTCCTGCGCCCAGATCACCACGCCCGCTTCGCTCTCCGCCAGGATGTTCGTGAAGGCGACGTTGCGGATTCTGCCCAGTGTCTTGGCGTTGGATTCCCGCTCCGGCAGCACCGACAGATGGATGGGTTCGCCCTTGCCCCACCAGTGCCCGGTGTGCAGGCGGGTCTGGATGATGATGTTGTTGAACAGCACGTTCTCGATGGACCCCTCCTGGCGGACGAACAGGCCGATCCCGCGGTTCGAGTTGCGGATGACCAGGTTCTGGAAGACGCAGTTGCGAATGGTGTTCGGTCCGTAGCCGACGCGAATGCCGGCGGAGCGGGAAGACATCGTGCAATTGCTCACCGTGATGTTCTCGCAGAAACCGGGTTTGCGGCTTTCGACGCTGGTGACGCAGATCGCATCGTCGCCACAGGTCAGCTCGCAGTCGCTGATATGCACATTCCGGCAGGTGGTCAGATGGATGCCGTCGTTGTTCGGAATGACGGGGTTGTTCAGCACTTTCAGACCGGTGATATCGGCGTGCTCGCAGTCGTCGAGATGGATCGTCCAAATGGAGGCGTCCATGAACACCACGCCGCTGAGCAGCACGTTGCGGCAACTGTCGAACCTGATGAGGCGGGGCAGCCGCTGGCGGAAGGTCACCGGTCCGTCGGCGGTGCCGAACTTCGGCGACATGAACTCCTCGCCCTGTCGCGTGAATCGCGGATTGAAGTCGCCGGCAGCGGTTCGCGGCTGGTCCAGGAGGACGAACGCGGTGCCACGCCCATCGATGGCGCCCCGCCCGCAGATCCCAATATTCGCAGCGTTCCGCGCCCAGATCAGGGCGCGCGATTCCCCGCCCACCCCGTGGTCCGCAATCACCTCGCTGGCGCGAAGAACGGCCCCGGCTTCAAGCTGGAGCGTAACGTTGCTCTTGAGCTCAAGGGGTCCGGTGCGATAGACGCCCGCGGGGACGAGGACCGTGCCGCCGTTCTGTTCGGCGCAGGCGGCGATGGCCTTCTGCAGGGCAGCGGTGTTCAGCGTTTTTGCGTCCGCGACGGCGCCGTGGTCGAGGACATTGACAAACGCTGCGGCCGCCAGGGCCGGCCGCCCGGCGCAGAGCCCGAGGCACGCGATCGCAACAGTCAGTCCACAGCAAATCCGATGCTCTGTACGTTTCATGCTCTGAGTCCTTTCCCGGATTCTCTCATGCCACTGGGACGCCACGGGATGATGCGCAAAGTGATATCCGTGGCAAACTGGAAAGGTGACACTCCACCTTCGTCTACCGCTTCTCGGCTCCGACGAGAGGAAGCCACCGTTCAGCGGGTTTGACTCCACTGGCGGAGGAGCCGCTGCAGTCGGCCGAAGCTCTCCTTGGGCTGTCTGTCCGGCCGCAAGAAGCCGCCGTGCGGCCAGAAATGTCCGCCGGCGTCGGCGAAGTCCCACCAGGTCACCGCCTGGACCGCCGGATGGGCATAGCAGACCGTGTAGAACTGCTCGATCCAGTCGGCCTGGATGGTCTCGCTCCATGGCGCATGCCAATATGCCTTGCTCGGTTCCTTGCCATGAGCGTTCTCGTCCCGCTCATCGCTCGAAGAGACGCCCAGTTCGGTGACGTGCAGCGGCTTACCGAGGGCCGCAAAACGGTCCAGCATGCGCGAGATTTCCAGCATATCGTGCTCGGGGTAATAGACCTGGAGCCCGATCGCGTCAAACTGAACGCCGGCCTGCAGCACGGATCGCAGGTACTGAAGGGGCGAGCGCAGCGGGCGCGGCTGCTTGCCCTTGTAGGTGGTTTGGCTGGCGACGTACTCCCCGAAGAGGCAGCAGTTGTTCACGACACGGACCGCTTTCGGGTCGGCCGCGTGCGTGGCATCTGCGGCGATGCGCGTCATTTCCAGGAGCTGTTCCTGGGAGAAGTGCGGGTCGTTACCCCAGTCGTGGGCCTCGTTGATCACGTCGTAGACAGGAATTCGGCCGCGATAGCGGGTCACGATCTCCGTGATCCGTTGGCGATACCTCTGACGCCACTGCTCAAACGACTTGCCTGCCATCCAGGTGGGGCAGCCTGCCTCGTGGAACCAGCAGAGGGGATGACCCTTGGCCGCGATTCCCAGTTTCTCCAGGCGGCCCAGCATCTCATCGACGCGAGCGAAGCGGGGCTTGCCTTCCTCCGGCTCAAAGCTCCGCCAATACAGCGGTAGCGTGGCGAAGTTGAACAGCTCGGCGAATCGCTGCGCATAGGCCTCGCCCTGAGCTGGATAGCCGAAGAAATTGCACCCAAAAAGGAATCCCTTGCGCGGCCCGCGGCGGGCGATAGCGTGGCGGGCCCGGGCTAGAACCAGTTCCTCGCCGGCCCAGAGCGATTCTCGCAGCGACTGCATCCAAAGTGGAACCGCCTTTCTCGGTTCAGGGCGCGACGCGTCGCCTTGCCGAAGCAGCGTCTTGGCCTTCTGCACGCGGGTCAGAATGGCATCGGGCAAGCTGATGGCGTCGGTTCGAGCCTGGGCAAGAACGGAGTCGACGACGGCAAGGCGCGAAGCGGCGAATTCGCGGTTGAGTATGACCTCTTGCCCGGAACGATAGCCGCGTCCTTCAGCATCGGCATACATGCGCACGTTGCCGAAGCCCTCGACGGCCATGGCATGGGAGAAGCCGACCGACTGCTGCGGGACTTCCGTTCGCACCGCACCATCAGAAAGCTCCCGTTTCGGATGCGGCAGCGAATTACGATCGCCCGCAGCCTCGAAGAGAAACAGCGCCCCCAGAGCAGACGCCAACAGCGGCTCTCCCTTGGCTGTGTAGCAGCGAACAGTCAAGTGACTTGTCACCACATCCGGCGATCCCATCCTGGCGATACCAGCGGCGCGGGACCGGCAGGCCAAGTCGCCCGCCCATGCCGCCGCCGTGTACTGTAGAAAGCGTCTTCGTGTCGTCTTCATGCATACCTCTGGGCCTCTTATGTTGAGTACCATGCCGGGGCCGCATCGTTTTCCCGACGCATGCACGAACGCCCGTGAGGCGGGCGGCGTGGCGATACCGGCTCTGAGTGTGGCGGAGATCATACGCTGTCGTTGCCGGTGTTGATCGATCGGCAAGCTCAGCCTTCCATCTGTTGATAGCGGTGCACGGCCTTGTAGCGTCCGGCGAGCCGGACGCGTCTCGAAGCGTTCTCTCCTGTCGTGCGCCATGAGCATACCCGCATGCCTCGCGAGATGCATGGGATTGTACGATTCACAGGGCATGACGAACCAGCCATCTGCCGTTGAGAACACGATTTCCGGGCGGTTCACCAGGGTCGGCCAACCGCCCCTAGGCGGTAATCCGGAGTCGTGAAGCGGTGATGGACAGAAAGCAATCATCAAGGGTGCAGGTCGGCAATTTCGACCTGGGCGAGTGCTTCTGCGACGTGAAGTGCAGACGGGGCCACGAAACCCGGTTGTTCAACATCGGCCGGGCTCATTTTGTGGCTTGCGACGCGTGCGGGATGTACATCTGGGTGGGGAGCAAGTGATTCCGGTATAACCCATTACCCTTCCGTATGGAAAAGAAACAGAAAGAAGAAACAGACAAACCGCCGACCTTCGGAGAGTTTCCACTGGAAAACACTGGGGGTGTCCAAGACGCCCGACGAGGGCTTCGACGGTGCAGAGGACTCGCGGAAACACGTGCCTGTGTGGATCTCGTTGGCGCATAAACTCCGCACCGCCTCCACCGCGTGTACTCCGCGACAGCGGAGCGGGAACCGGGCAATGGCTGTCGTCACACGTTCCGCCGAGGGTTTACGCGCCCGTTCATGGACTGCGCTTCCTCTGGGCACCGTATTTCCAGTGGAACAGGGAGTTTTGGCTGAAATGGCTCAGCGTAATCCGACCGGTTGCCGAATCGCGTATTACAGCGGTCAAGCAATGACAGCGACCACGCAAAGAACGCGCTTTACGGAGCAGTCGAGAATCGGCCTGTGGACATATCGATCTTCCAGTCCTTGTGCCACCGCAGCAGCAACTCGCCGTTCTCCCAGACCAGGGGCAGGAAGATACTCCGGCCCGAACCGCGTTTGGTCCACTGGCTGTAGCGGTCGCCGACATAGACATAGGTGGTCACCTCGCTGCCGACGACGGGAATGACAAAGTCGTGCTGGGTGTTGTAGGAGTCCTCCGACGACGGGTCGGTGCGGAGGAACCTCAAGTCCGACCAAGGGCCGGCAAGGTTCCTCGCGGTCGAGTACATCGTGGACGAGGAGTTCCAGCCCACCAAGCCGGAGCTGAGCCAGTAGTAGACATCCCCGTTCTTGACGATGTGGCTGGCCTCGCGCGAGGAGTGGTCCCTCGGCACGACCTTCGTGTTGCCATTGACGTTGTCGAAACCCTCGAACACCCTCCGCTCGACACGCAGGAAATCCTTCGACAGCTCAAAGATGGCCAAGCTCTGGTTCAGGTACTTCCTGTCGCCGATGTCCTTGTCCATCGTGGCCAGCAGATAGGCCTTGTCGCCTTCCTGATAGACGGACTGATCGCCTGTCGAGCGAGTGCCTTCGGGGCTTTGCGCATTGCCCCATTCGTACTTGCCATCGATACGGTCGCAAACAGCAAAGCCGACCTTATGCCGTTTCCACTGCCGCGGGCTGTCGGCCTCGAAAACGATGATGTACTTGCCGGTGGCCTTGCAGTGCAGCAGAGCCGGTCGGCCCGCCCAGCCCATGTCCGCGAACTTGCCTTCCATGCGGATAACGGTGTTCTCGAATTTCCAGTCGGCCAGGTTACGCGAGGAGTAGAGGTTGATCTTCCAGGGCCAGTGGCCGGGGCCGGTCTCGTAGCCGACCCAGTAGAACAGATTGCCCTCGCGGATCATGTGGCCGCCGTTGCACCAGATCTCGTTTCCGGCGGTGTCACGCCAAACGGTGTCGTTGTGAATGACACCGTCACCGGCGGAAGCCATGCTGGCGGCGACCACTGCCACCAGCATCGTGAGAAGGATTGCGCTCTTCCTGTGGTGGCCGACTTGGGCAATCGCGGTGTGCACGTACGCAACTACGCCATCGAGCAGATGACGTTGCTCGATGCCGCGGGTACTCTCGATGGGCGAGGCGTGTCGAGTCGTGACGCGGGAGGTCTGATGAAGAAGGTTATCCTGGTGCTGTTATTGATTTGCATTGCCCGCACGGCACGGGGCTATATTGAGCCCGTTGTGGAGGATCAGGATGCGGTGACGCTTCCGCGCCTGCTGCTGCACTTCCACAAATCCGTGGCGGTGGTGGACGTTCAGCGAGTGGACATGGAGCGGGGACTGGTCCGGTTCGGCGTCGTGGAGCGCATCCAGGGTGCCGAGGCGCTGAAGGATATGCGGCAGGTCATCCTGCAGGAGGGCCGAATACCCGATGCTCTCCGCAAACTGAAAGTGGGCCAGAAGGCGGTTTTCTTCGGGGAAGACTCAGAAGGCCAGAGTTTTCTGTATGTTGAGGGGCTATGGTGCCACTCGTTGCTGAGGGACGACAGTGGCTGGCGACGACTTCATGAGATCCGCCCCATCTACAACGGCTGCTTCACTGGATCGGCGGATGAGCTGATCGTAGCACTCAAGCGGCTGGTGATGGGCCAGGAGGCCGTTGTCCGCTCTCGCCCGAGGGGAAGCCCCCAAGAGGTCTGGGTGCGGTACAGCATGCGGATGCCGGCGCAGAGAACTCCCGTCGACGCTTCGCAGGTTCCGCATGCCCAGGAGACGCCGCGGGTTGATGCGGCCCAGGCCCGAGAGCTTCGGGAGAAAGAGCTGGCTGAGCTTCGCCAGCAGATCCGGCAGTTCGAGCAGCAAGTGGGCCCAGGGGATCCTCACATGCGAGCGTTGCGGGTCGAGTTCCGGAAGCGCGAGGAGGGGCTGGAAAGCGAGCAGCAGCGGGCCGAGCGATTGCAGCAGAATAGGCGGCTGGAGTTGAGGGAGATCGAGAAGCGGATGGAGAGGCTGAGGGCTGAATTGCGTGAGCTAGAGCGAGAGAGGGAACGGCTGCAACGGGACCTGAAAAGTGAGGATTAGCGCGGGGACGAACGCGTCTCGAAGCGTTCTCTCCTGTCGTACCCCATGAGCATATCCGCCAGCCTCGCGGGACGCATGGCATTTCGCCTTTCACAGGGCATGACGAACCGTCCATCCGCCCTTCAGGCGACCACCCAGGGCGGTTCACCAAGGTCGGCGAACCGCCCGTCGGCGGTAATCCGGAGTTGTGATGCCTGATGGACCGAAAGCAATCATCAGGGGTGCAGGTCGAAAACTTCGACATGGGCGAGTGCTTCTGCGAGGTGAAGTGTAAGCACGGCCACGAAACCCGGCTGTTCAACATCGGCTGGGCTCACTTTGTGGCCTGCGACACGTATCCCCCCCAGAAACCGACGACGACCGAACCATCGGCCGAGACGGCTGAGGCCGCGCTCCACTCTCCGCCGGCCGGTTCGGCCGGCCAGCCCAAGCCGGTTCGGCCGGCCAGCCCAAATCGAGCATTCCGCCGGACTGTGTCCACCGAAATGCCCTGCCGGGCCACTCACCTCTGCCCCCACTGAACCCCACGACGACCGAGCCGTCGGCAGACACGCCGTCGGCCCAACTGTGGTCAAGTCCAGCCAGGTAGCCAAGGCCGACCATGCCGTGCGATGGCGTCCACCGGAAAGCCTCGCGATGTTGGTCGTTGTGATAGTCACCGCAGATGCTCTCGCCAACGATCGCCGGACCATGGGCTGAGACGGCATAGGGGAAACTGGCGTCATCCCCAGGCACACGGCCCAGCCACGAAAAGGACCATTGAGCTTGAGACTGCCTCGCAGCGCCCAACAGCAGCACCACGGCCAGCAACACTCGGAATGCCATCTCTTCCTCCTCGTGAGCTTCTGGCTCCCGCTACTCCCTCAGCCAGGGAGGTCGCCAGGCCCCAGCCTCTTCTTCTCCCGATATTCTCCCCACCACTCCCGCAATTCCTGCTTGTCCGCGTCCGAAATCGTGGAGCCGAGCGGCGCAGGATACTGCTGAGCCCTGAGACTCTTGATCAGAATCATCGGCCATTCATACCCAAAACGCGGAGTAGAACTTGCACGCCTCCAGAGTGACGCGCCAGCGGACGCGTTACGCGGAGACAGGATTGGAGAGACGAAGAATGTGACGCCGGCCGGTTTGTTTACGTGTGGGACGGCGATGGTTGCCGTCGTGCGTCTCTGGGCATCAAGAAAGACGAGTTCCGAAGCAGCGACCGTGGCGGGATCGTTGCGATCGACGTGGCGGAACGCGCCGGCGCGAGCGGCTTCCGCAAACTGCATTTCGACGATGGTGCCGGTGCCGTTTCCGTTGCAGGCATATTCGGTCTGAGGGCGGCTGTCGAAGAAATGGGAGATTTTGTAGCCGTCGCCGGGATAGGAATCGGAACTGCTCACAACACGCGGGGCGGGCAGTTGGGTCAGCGGGGTAAAGGCGCCCATCACGCGGCTCGCGGCCACGGCGAAGAGCGCAGAGGCTCCAAGGGCAGGCAACCAGCGGACTACGCAGGACGAGAAGTGATTGGCGACATGTTCATGGCATGCCTTCCTTCTTCTCAGATGATGGTGGCCTTAACAGACGTCGCAGCGAGGCGATTATCGAGTCTTCTGCCCGCAGGTGCGTTGTCTTCTGGAATACCGATCATGATGCGATGGCAAAGCAAGAGGCCGGCCGAGGCGATTGTATGAACGCCAAGGCCGGCCTCGTTTAATCCACCGAGAACACCTGCGTTACTTGATCGCCTGCAGGATTCCCTCGGCCTTCTTCTTCGTCGCGTCGGATTTTGCTTTCTCAATGACCGTTTGAAGCGCCTTTTGGCGCTGTTCCTTGGACAGGCCTTGGTTGTTCTTGGATGCGAGGTCGACGATGGCGGCGCAGGCTTCGTCGGCGACGGCGGAGTCGCCGGCGAAAGCGATCAGCGGCTGAAGCGAACCGGCGGTTCCGACGGCGCTGAGGACAGAGATCGCGAGGCGTTTTTCCTCGGGGCGGGTGATGAGCGGCAGGGCATCGACGATTTTGGCCAGCCTCTGATCGGCGGGGAGTTTCTTGGCGCCTTGGACGAACTGGAGATAGCCGCGGAGGGCGAGAACCTGGTACTGGGGTTTCTTGCCGGACTTGGCTAAGGCAAGGAGCGGCTGGGTGACGGCGGTGTCGTCGGGCCAGCGGTTGGGCCAGGTGGAGAGGGTGCGGACAGCGGCATCCTGGACGGATTCGTCTTTGTCATCGACGAGGGCGGTAACGGCGGAGAGAGCATCGGGGCCGCCGCAGCAGGCGAGTGTGCGTGATGCAGTGGTGCGGAGAGCGGGATCGGTGCTCTTGGCGAGGGGGAGGAGGTGAGGGGTGCAAACAGCGCCGCAGCGGCTGCAGATGGCGACGAGGGCTTTTTCGATATCGGTGCGATCCTTGGCGTCCTGGATCTTGGCGAGGAGCTTGACGAGGTCGGCGACCTGTTGTGGCTCGCCGATGGCGCCGAGGGATTCGACGGCGGTGCTGCGGACGGCAGGGTCGGCATTTTCGACGCACTGGGCGATGGCGGCGAGGGCGCCGTCGATCTTGCGGCGCTCGGCGAGGTCGATGAGGACGGCGAGCGTCTTGCCGGAGGACTTCGAAAGACGGCGGAGCAGTTCGGCGTCGATTTCCTTGCCTCGCAGACGGGCGAGGGTGGTCTTGGCGGCCTGGGCGAGTTCGGCATCGGCGTCGGTGGCGGTATCGAGCAGGACAGCGACGCAGGATACGTTGCCAATGCGTTCGAGCGCGCCGGCAGCGACGATGCGAACGCTGGTGGGGCCTGACTTGGTGGCAGCGAGCACGGCGGGCAGGGCGTTGCCGTCGCCGCGATCGGCCAGGGTGATGATCAAGAGGCCTTGACGATCCGGGGATGCGGTGGCCAATTCGGCGACGATGGCGTCGGCCACTTGGGGGCCTTGCATCTCGCGGGCGGTGCGCACGCCGACGGCAAACATCGCCATGTTCGGCGACCTTAATTGCTCAACAAGCAGGGGAATTCCTTCGGCACCCCTGGCGAGGATGGCGCCGCGGGTGGCTTCCTGAATCCTCTGCCTGGGCACTTGGGCCTTGCGGACGAAGTCATACAGGCGAATGGACTCGGCACGATTGCCGTCAGCGAGGTATCGTTCGGCGCTCAGGACACATCCATAGGCGACGGATGGGCGAACCGCGGCGGGCGAGTCGGGCAGGAATTGTTCAAGGGCAGCGGACGCCGCCTTGCCGCCAATGTGGCCCATCGCTTCAGCCGCAGCAGTAGCCACCCCGGTGTCGGTATCTTTCAACTTTTGGGTCAGTGCATCCACGGCCACGACGCTACGGCGCTGGCCGATCGAATTGATCACGCCGATCAGGAGGTTGCCTTGCACTTTGCCGACGGCGTCGCGCAATGCCTCATCGGCGACCGGGTCGGGAATGTTTTCCAGAGCGATCCTGGCCCAGGAGGAAAGCTTCTCGTCGGGCAACAGCGCGGCCAGAACCGGGACGGCGGTCTTGGTGCCGTAGATGGCGAGATTTTTGCAGGCGATGGCTTTTTCGGGGTTTGTGCCGGTCTGCAGGGTGGTGATGAGCTTGGCCTCTTTGTCATCGGCCGCGGCGTACGCGCGGCCGGCGGTCGCCGCGCAGGCCACGACGGCCATGAGTGCGGCGGCTCTTGCGATATGTCGAATTGCGAGCATTGTTGTTCTCCTTGTGCTTCTGCGAGGTTGTGTCGGATGATTCACGGTTAGAGCCGCCACGGTTCTCGGAATGCTTCGGATCGCAACCGATTGGCCTCGTCGTCGTTGATGAATTCGTTCGTCTTGGGGTCGTACTTGACCTTGCGTTTGAGGTACAGGGCGACGTTGGCGGCGTGGCAGGCAATGTGGGCGTAGCAGGCCGCACCGGCATCGGCGCGGGGCTTGCTGCGAGTCTTGACGCAGTCGAGGAAATTGCGGACGTGGAAGTTTGCGGGGTAGCCGGGGATCTTGGTGCGTCTGCCAGCGATGAGAGCAGCGGAGCTGGCGGCGGTTTCGGCGTCGTCGCCGGTCTCGACCCAGCCGGTTTCGCCTTCAAAGCGGACGGGGCAGGAGCCCATGGGGAGCCATCCGTCGTTACGCATGACGAGTTTGACGCCATTGGGGTAGAGGGCGTGCAACTGGTTGCCGACGGGCTCGTATTCGATGGGGGCGGTGTCATCGGAGTCGTTGGCCCACTGGCAGAGGTCCACGCAGTGGGAGCCCCATTCGAGGCAGCCGCCGCCGACCAATCCGCCGCCTTTCTCGAAGTTGAAGCCATCGAGGAGCCTGCGGTTGTACGGGCGGTAGGCGGCTGGGCCGAGAAACATATCCCAGTCGACATCTTCTTTTCGGGGTTCGGCTTCGGCCGGGAGCCAGCCGCTCATTCCCGGGGTGAAGCCGCCGGGGTGCGCGTGGACCGTGTGGAGCTTGCCGAGTTTCCCGGTGCGCGCCAGGTCGATGGCGTACATGAAATTGGGGAGGCTGCGGCGTTGAGTTCCGGCCTGGAAGATTCGGGCGGTGCGGCGGAAAACGTCGGCCAGGGCCAGGCTCTGCGCGATGTTCTTCGTGCAGGGCTTTTCGCAGTAGACGTCTTTGCCGGCCTTGGCGGCCATGGTGGCGGCGGTGGCGTGCCAGTTGGGGCCTGTCGCGATCAGCACCGCATCGATATCCGTGCGGGCCAGGAGCTCGCGAAGGTCGCGATACGTGGTGCAGTCCTGGTTGCCGTTCTTGTTGTCGGCGGCTTTTTTGGCGGCCTCGCGGCGGCGAGCCTGAATGTCGCAGACGGCGACGCATTGGATATCGGACTCCTGCAAGAAACAACTCAGGACGTATGAGCCTCTGCCGCCGACGCCGATCGCGCCCATCACAATCCGTTCACTGGGCGCAACGGCTCCGTCCTTGCCCAGCGCGGAGCTTGGGATTATTTGTGGCGCCGCCAATATGACGCCGGCCTGAATCGCGGTCTTCAGAAGCCGCCGCCGGCTGACACGAACTGCTTCTTCACGCATGCTGATCTCCTATTGCCTGTTGGGCGAACCCTCACAAGCTTCAAGAACACTCCGGCAAAACCATCCGGTACGCTACTATTACTAGTCCCGCCAGCCAAAATCGTTTTCGGCATTTCGCCGCCGAGTAAGCAACGAAACAAACCCCCCCCTGCCGATCAGATCGGCCAGCCATGTCGGCAGCCTCTGGCTTACAGCCACTTCTCTCGCTGCTCGCGGTGGATCAGCGGATCGGCTTCCGGCGCGCCCTTGACCTTCATCGCGTCGCTGTCCCACTCGATCGGCTTGCCAAATCGCATTGCGACGATGCCGACCATCGCGATCTCCGCGATGTTCGCAGCCGTGGAGAACGGTTGGAACGTCGTCCGCTTGCCCTTGCACGCGTCGAGCCATTCCTGCATGTGGTTCTGGCCCTTCATTCGCGGCAGCGTCACCCGCACCGGTTTGCACGCATCGTGGTCCAGAACGCCACGGCACCTGGCCTCGCCTTTGAGCTTCACCACACCCCCGGCACCCCAAGCGCCCGAGCACAACAGCCCCCTCTCTCCCACGAACAACACCCCATCCGTCGGCACCTTGTTGTACGTGGACAGCAGTTCTTTGCCCAGTTCCTCAGGCGGCCCGGCCTGCGCGCCGTCGTGCCACCACACCGTCACCGGATCGAATCCCTCCCTGGCTGCAAAGTCCCACCGGAATTTCGTCGCCGACGGATAGCTGTCCTTCAGCGGCTCCGGAAATTCTACCGACGCCCGCTGCACCGGCCCCAATTTCAACGCCCGCCACGGGAGATTCAGCCCGTGCGCGCCCATGTCTGCCAGATGACCATCGCCGAAGTCCAACCACCGGCCCCACGCCAGGCACCCGCCCAGGTAATACCGCTTGAACGGCAGCAGCGGCGACGGGCCGCACCAGAAATCCCAGTTAAGCCCTTCGGGAATCGGGTCTTCGTCCGTGTTGATCGGCGCGCTGGGCGGGAAGCCCCGGTTGATCCAGCAATGCACATCGTGAATCTGCCCGAGAATGCCCGCCTGGATGACTTCCATGCTGCGGCGAAACGTGTCGCTCGTCCCGCCCTGCGAACCGATCTGCGTCGCCAGCTTGGTCTGTTTCCCCATTTCGCGAATTTGCCGCGCCTCAGCCACGCTATGCGCCAGCGGCTTCTCGCAGAACACGTGTTTCCCCGCGCTCAGCGCCGCCATGCTCATCGGCACATGCCAGCGTTGCCCCGAGGCGATCACGACCGCGTCGACCGATTTCTCCGACTCCAGCAGCTTGCGGTAGTCCTCGTAAACCTTCGCATTCTCAACCGCCGCGCCGATCCCCTCCGGTTCATTGGCCGCCGCCTTCTTCAGATTGGCGATCCGCGACGCATTCACGTCACACACCGCCACGACGTTTTCCCCCGCCCGGAGGATGGAAGGCAGGAGTTGGCGTGTCCGGCCGCCGCTGCCCAAGAGCGCGATATTCAGCTTCTCGTTGGCCGCGCCCAGCGCACGCGACGAGATGATCTGCGGCAGCACGCCAGCCGCCACACCGGCCACGCCGACTCGTTTGAGAAACGAACGCCGAGTGGTCCGCGAGCGTTGTTGCATGATCGTTGGCTCCTGTTGAAGACAGAACCGGTCAGCTCAGACAGGGCTCCCAGTCCCTGGCTGGCGACTCTACCGTGCAAGCAGGCGAGGTTCAAGACAATCCCCTAACATGGGCCGGGCATTTGATTGGAGGTGGGCGATTACTATAATACCGGGTTTTCATGGACAATCGGCGGATATCATGGGCCTAATCGTACAGAAATTCGGGGGCACCAGCGTTGCGGACGCAGAGCGGATCCATAAGGCGGCGGCCCGCGCGATCGCAGCCAAGAAAAACGGCAACGAGGTCGTGGTCGTGGTGTCGGCGATGGGAGACACGACCGATGACCTGATCGACCTCGCAAAGCAGGTGTGCAAATTCGACGGCAAGGAGATCTCGCCGCCCAAGCGCGAGATGGATCAGCTCCTCGTGACCGGCGAACAGGTGACCATCGCGCTGATGGCGATGGCCATCGAAGCGCAGGGGGAGCATTCGATCAGCTTCACCGGCGGCCAGATCGGCCTGTTGACCGACGAGGCGTTCAGCAAAGCGCGGATTCAGTCGATCAACAAGCACAGGATCTTCGACCAGCTTCGCCTGGGGAAAGTCGTCATTGTGGCGGGGTTCCAAGGCGTCACGCCGGAAGGGGATTACACGACGCTCGGCCGCGGCGGTTCGAATGCGACGCTGGTTGCGCTGGGGGCGGTGCTCGATGCCGACGTGTGCGAGAATTATACGGATGTGGACGGCATCTTTACCGCCGATCCACGAATTGTGAAAAACGCCCGCAAGATCGATCGGATCAGCTACGATGAAATGCTCGAGCTGTCCGGCCTGGGAGCGTCGGTGCTGCAGACGCGGGCGGTGGAGTTTGCCAAGAAATACAACGTTCCGATCCACGTCAGAAACAGCCAGAATGAGAATGAAGGGACCTGGATCGTTGTGGAGACCTCGAATATGGAACAGATAGTGGTGTCGGGTGCGGCGTTGAAGAAGGATCTGACCCGGGTGACGATCAAGCAGGTGCCCGACTACCCGGGCGTGGCGGCGAAGATCTTCGGCGACATCGCTTCAGCGAACATCGTTGTGGACGACATCATTCAGAACCTGATGGACGACAACACGGCGAACATCTCGTTTACCGTCGAGCATGGTGACCTGGCTGACCTGAAAACGGTCGTCGATCGAATCTGCAAGGAACTGGGCGGCAAGTGCATCGCGATATACCACGGCGACCTGGCAAAAGTGAGTGTGGTGGGCGTGGGGATGCGTGTGCACACCGGCGTGGCACAGCGGATGTTCAAGGCGCTGGCCGAGGCGAAAATCAACATCCAGAACATCACGACCAGTGAGATCAAGATCAGTTGCATCATCAGCAAGGACCAAGGCGACAAGGCGCTCCAGGTGGTGCACGATGCGTTCGAACTGCACAAGGCGCCTTAGGTCTTACAAGGGGGGGAATTGGTGCGCAAGGGGGTTACTGGTGGCCGTATTTGCGCCAGGAGGCGACGGAACCGGGTAAGGGGCGTACGGCGGTGGGGATTTTGCGCATGAGCTTGCCGTCGCGGTTGAGGATGGCCAGCATCTGTCGGGGGCCATCCCTGATGTTGACCAGGAGGTTTCCGTCCTCGGTCCAATCGCAGAAGTAGGTATTGTTGGCGACTATTCTTGGGGGAGCTGAGACGGGGTCGCGGATGTGTTTCAGGGCGACGGTGGAATACTGGGTCCAGGCGACCCAATCGCCGGTAGGATCGACGCGAGGCGCCTCGACGAGGGTGCCCGCCATACCGGAGTGAACCGGCCTGCCGAGGCTGAAGTCCTTCTTGAGGAACATGACGGCATACTTTCCGGCACGTTTTTCGCTGGTGATGTAGTAGCCGGGCGAACTTGGCGGGGCAGCAGCCAGGGAGAGGGGCACATGCGGCATGGTGATCTTGCGGATCACGGCACCGGTATCGGCATCGCGGACGGAAAACTGCACGGGCGGTGAGCGATTGCCGTCAGCGCTCTCGATGAACTCGTTGCCGCCGACCCAGCCGACGAAAAAGCGATTGGATGCGGGGTGTTTGGTGACGCGGCCGCTGAAGGGATCGACGATGGCGGTATGCTGGCCATTGCGATCCAGCAGGCGGAAGCCGATTTTCTGGCCGGAGGGAGACCATTCCGGGGGAGAATGGCAGACGCAGCAGAAGTCGATACTGGGCCCGGCCAGATCGAGGTCCATGTTGCCAGAGGGGTCGGTGAGATGCAGGCGCCGATCTTCGCCGACGTAGGCGATGGGGCAGACGAGAACCATGGCCTTACGACGGGCCTTGTTCAGTGCCGGCAGCAGCATCGCGATGAGCACGGCGATGACCGCGATGACGACGAGGAGTTCGACGAGCGTGAAACCTTTTCGCCGAGACATGTGGCCCGTCCAATCCGCATCAAGTGCCCCTCCCGAGACGATGCCGATTCAACTCATTGTTCATCCTAGAGCGTGTTCGATTGCCGAGCAAGGGAAAAGATGAATTTGCGAATGTGCGACGGGGATCAAGGGGCGGGCCTACTGTCCACCCGCGACGCGACTTGGGTGCAAGTCAACGGGGGGTGGTTTGAGCCGCATCTGGCGACAGGAGGTCTTTGAGGCGGGGGAAGATCTGTTGGTATCTGGCGTAGAGTTCGCAGTAGCGAGCGTGGCGGGTGGGATTCGGATCGTATGTCCGGACGTATTGGACGAATTGGCTGGCGGCGGAGGAGGCGTCGGAAAAGGCGCCAACCGCCAGCGCACAGAGGATCGCGCCGCCAACCAGACCGGATTCGGTCGTGCGCGGCCGGAGGATGGGAATGCCGAAGATGTCCGCCTGGATTTGGAGCCAGGCGTCGGACTTCGCCCCCCCACCGGTGGCAATGAGCTGCGACGTGTCGATGCCGATCGCTTTCAGCGCGTCGATGCTCTCGACGAAATAGAATGCGACCGACTGCATGATGGCTTTGAGGATCTCGCCGCGGGAGGTGGTCATTTTCAGACCCACGATCACGCCGGATGAGTCGGCGATGTAGTGCGGCGAGCCGGTTGGCTCGAAATGCGGCAGCACCAGCAGCGGTGTCGGATCGACGGGGAGTTCGCTGTTGAGCACGTCGTAGATGTCCTGGTTCCCGGCGAGCAGCCTGCGGTCGGCGGCGGCGAAGGTATCGCGGAACCAGCGGACCAGCGATCCCGCCTGATTGAAGATGAAAGAGACATACAGCCCCGGTAGAACGTGGTGTTCGATGTTCAGGCCATGCTGAAGCATTGCGGCCGAGTTGGGAATGTGGTCGTAGGTGGGCGTGATGCACTGGACGGTGCCGATACCGCAGACGGCTTGGCCTGGGCGGGTGATGCCGGCGCCCAGCGAGTTGCAGCATTGATCGTGACCCCCTACCACCACCTTCACGCCCGGTGGCAGACCCAGGCGGCAGGCAGTCGAGTTGCTCACCGTTCCGGCAATCGCACCCCCTGAAACAATTCGTGGAAGTTTGCCACGATCGATGCCGGTCAGATCAAGCAGCCGATCCGACCAATCCTCCCTTCGAATGTCCAACAGCAGCGTGCGGTTGGCGTGGCTGGTGCTGGTCACCGGCTCGCAGCCAAGCATGAACGCAACCAAGTCGCCCCATAGCAAAAACTTGTACGCCAGCTTGTACAGATCAAAGTCGTGCTCTTGGATCCAGAGCAGCTTGGGCAGCGAGTATGCGGCAGAGAGGATGTTGGGATTGATGTCGTAGAACTCCCGCGGCGTGATCTTCTCGCGAAGACGATCGATGTATTCCGACCCGCGCGTATCGGAACAGAGGATGCAATTGCCGAGGATTTGGCGATCCGCAGAGATGGGGATCATGGCCTCGCCCATCGAGCTGACGCCAAGCGCAATGATGGGATCGGAAATGGTTTCCGATGCGACCTGGGCGATGACCTGTTCGACACACGACCAGACCAGCCGGCTGTCGAGTTCGGCGTAGCCGGGTTGCGCGCGCAGCGTTGGATACTCCCGGTAAGCAAGCGAAAGTTGCCGGCCATCGGTCGAAAATGCCGCGGCCTTGCAGCCGGTCATGCCGATGTCGATCCCCAGGAAACTCATACGCGCGCCACCTGATATCCAAGGTACTTCGTCATCGCTTCATGCACTGGAGCCGCCACATGTCCGGGGCTCACGGCGACATGATGGCGGTGCCCGAGACAGCCGATGGTTTGCAGCGTCGATTGCAGGTTGGGGATGTGCGCAACGCCCGCACAGCCGAAGAAGTCGTCGGGGATCTCATCCTGCGTGAAATGCCCTTCGCCAAGGTAAACCTCCAGCCGGCCATCGCGTGTGAGCACGTTGCCGAAAGTAAACGGAGCGGGTGCGATCCGACCGACATTGCAGCCGTAGGAGCAGCCCGGGCCGAGCGCATTGCCGAGGATGATGTGATCGACCACCTCGCCTCTGTTTCTCATCATCGTCTGCGGAACGGGGCCGCAATGGAACAGGATGCACTTGTCCAGTTCATCGCCGTAGTTGTTGTTCCAGTCGAGACACGCCGCCACCGATCCCGACGCCGCTCGCAGCGCGTGCATGGTGATGGCACTGCCGATATCCACCTCGCACGCCGCCGGAAACCCGCGATCGTTCAACTCGGAGAGAATCACGCACGGCGAGATGCCCGCTTGCTGCTGAATCTCAAGCCAGCATCGGATCGCGACGGCATCAAGGCCAGACTCCTCAATGACCTGGTCAATCGCCACGCCGAACCTGACGAGATTCTCAAACGGCTTGGCGGGTACAGCGGTGAACGAAGCATAGGATTGCAGACGATCGGCCTTGGCGCGGAAATCAGCACCCTCGGCCATGATGGACTTCATCCGGCCGAGGATGTTCGACAGATCGAGGGTCTCGACGGTGATGCCGTGTTTCTGAAGCGCCAGCTCATCGATGCGGACGGTTTTGAACGCGGTCGTCCGCGCGCCGATCGAGCCTACGACCATGCGCTTCATCGCCGAATGCACCCGGCACAGGCGGTCGAAATGCTCGATGTTCGCCCCAAATGCATCGGACGCGGGATGCACGACATGAGGCTTCAACGCCGTGAACGGGACGTTATACTGGGTGAAAACGTCCATGATCGAGAACTTGCCGCAGAAGGCGTCGCGGCGAAGCGCCGGAGCCATTTTGTCCAGCTCATCCGGGTACGCCTGGATCAGAATCGGCACGCCCGCGTCCTGCAGTGCCGCCACAGCCCCGGTTTCGTCGCCAAAGTTCGGCAGGCACACGATCACACCGGAAAACTTGCCACGGTTCTCGCGAAGGAACCTGGCGTAGATCTCGCCGTCGCGCGACGATTCAACAGCGCCATATTGGGTCGCGCTTTCCGGCAACATGAGTACCTCGTGCCCAAGCCGCTTCAGAGCCTCCGACACTTCGGCACGCGCACTGCTCTGCAACGACGCCGGAAACACCCAGCGGTTGCCGAAGAACAATGCGAACGTCGTTTTTGCGGTTCTTGTCATGGTTCCTCCGGGTCGATGATGGCGGCCGACCGCCGAACATCGAGCTCATTGATTAACGAAACGGTCGTGTCGTAAACGGCATCGAGCGCCTTGACGAGCGACTGCGACCGCAGTCGCTCAAATGGCTGGCGAATCGCGGTGGCGATGTTGATCTTGGCGATGCCTTCCCGGATCGACTGCAGGATGTACGACCCGGGAATACCCGTGCCGCCATGCAGAACCAACGGGATATGGACTGCCTGGTGGATCTTCTTGAGGTGGTCGATGTTCAGCCGCGCCTGGATCTTTTCCTGATCCTTCTTCCCAGGCACGATTGCGCCATGAATGGAGCCAATAGCGATCGACAGCCAATCGACCCCGGTCTGTTCGACAAACCGCCGGGCTTCGTCAGGGTCGGTGAATCCCTTGCCGGAAGCAAACAGTTCCTCATACGGCGGCAGCGGTCCGGCTTCGTGACCCATGACTGCACCAAGCTCGGCCTCGACGGCAGCGCCGGCGCGATGGGCCATCTCCACAATGCCTCGCGTCGCTGCGATGTTCTCTGCCAGCGCCAGGCGAGAGCCGTCGATCATGATTGAGTCATAGCCCAGCTCGACCGCCTCGCCGAGGATCGCCTGGTAATCGACCTGAAGGTTGTCCTCATCGATGACGGGCACGTGGTCGAGATGGAGCCGGGTGTAGCGTTCGTCCTTGACCCGCTCGTACTCCTGGCGGATCGCGCGAAGGCTCTTGGCCTCGAACTTGGTCCATTCCAATCGGGCCACCATGACCAGCCCGAAGCACCGCATGTCGCGAAGAGCATGGATAACGGGCTGCATCATCGGCACGTACCCGATGTTGAACCCGGGGATGACGGTGCGGGCACGCAGAGCGTTGAGCATCAGTTCGGTGGTCGTACGCAAAACAGTCTCCTGAAGGGTGCGCTGGCGGTTCGGTTATTGGCAGATACGATACCACGCGATTGAGCCGGCGGAAACGGCGGCAGCAGCCGCCCCTACATCCTTCAAAGGAGTTGCCGTGGCCACTGCGAAAAAGATGCGGGCCGGTGTATTGGAGCGAATCCGCAAAATCGCGTTGCGCGAACTGCCGGTGCCCGAACCCGCCAGGGGCCAAGTGCTCCTGCGCGTCGTCGGCTGCGGCGTGTGCGGGACCGATTACCATATCTACGAAGGCGAAGTGACGGCCGGGGTACAGCCGCCCGTGGTGCTCGGGCACGAGATCGCCACTCGAGTGGAGGCCATTGGACCCGGCGTCGACGGACTCAAAACCGGCCAGTTTGCCGCCATCGATCCCGTCGTCGGCTGCGGCTGCTGCGCCATGTGCCGCACCGGAAGAATCAATCTCTGCCCAAACCCCACGATCATCGGCTACAAACTGAACGGTGGCTTCGCCCAATTCGTCCTGGCGCCCGCAACCAACGTCGTGCCGATGGACGAAAAGGTCGGCATGGCGGGCGGCGTCCTCTGCGAGACGCTGGCGTGCGTGCTGCGCGGCTATGACCGCCTCGGCTTCATCGCCGGCAGCAGTGCAATGGTTCTGGGCGCCGGCACCGTCGGCCTGCTCTGGGCGCAGATGCTCAAGAGTTCACCGGGCCGAAAACTGCTCCAGACCGAGTTGGCCGCATTCCGACGAAAGAAGGCCCAGGCTCTCGGTGCGGATGTGGTCATCGACCCACGCGAAGGCGATTTCGAGCAGCGAGTGCGCCAGACACTGCCCGACGGTGTCGATTTCATCGTCGATGCAACTGGCAATCCCGACGCCATCGCGCAGGCGCTGCCGACATTGGCATTTGGCGGCACACTGATGATCTTTGGCATCTGCCCGCCGGGCAGCGCACTGAAGGTGGAACCCTACGTGATCTACAACAAGGAGGCCAAGATCATCGGCTCAAAGATGCCGCCGCTGACGCTCGAGCGAGCCGCGAGGTTGATTGAGTCGGGCCGGATCGCGTGTGAGCAGATCGTCACGACCAACGTGGGTCTCGATCAGCTTGGCAAGGCCGTGGCGGGCTTCAACGACGTGCGCGAATCGCAAGTCAAAATCGCCATCGATCCCTGGCAATGAGCGCATTCGCGCGGCGGAAAGCAACGCCCCTTGCCAAGAATCCCCCCCACCATCCACATTCACCTCATCCGCAGGTATATAGGAGCGCAACCCCGTGTGGGAAGGCAAACAAACGAAAGGAAAACCAATCATGACCCGAACCTTCAGACTCCTGGCCCTCGGCTTCCTGGCGACAATGGTCTGCCCAGCCATGGCCGCTGACAAAATCAACCTGCTGATCATCGACGGCCAGCACAACCACAACTGGCAAGCCACAACCCCCGCAGTCAAGACAATCCTCACCGACACCGGACGCTTCAACGTCGATGTCGCCACAACCCCCACCAACAAAGACCCCAAAGACGCCTGGGCCAAGTTCAAACCCGACTTCGCCAAGTACGGTGTCGTCCTGATCAACTACCACGGCCAGTCCTGGCCCGCCGACGTCAACCAGGCCTTCGAAAAATACATGGAGAACGGCGGCGGACTCGTCTTCTACCACGCCGCATTGTTCTCATTCCCACAATGGGAAGCCTGGAACAAAGCCATGGCCCTCGGCTGGCGCGACAACAAGTACGGCGACCGCATCACCATCGACAACGACGGCAAAATCGTCCGAACCCCCAAAGGCGAAGGCCCCGGCGGAGGTCACGGCCCAGCCCACGCCTTCGAAATGACCACCCGTCTCACAGACCATCCCATCATGAAGGGCTTCCCCGCCAAGTGGATGCGCACCGTCAAAGATGAGCTTTACCACGGTCAGCGCGGCCCCGCCCAGAACATGACCCTTCTCGCCACGGCCTTCTCCGCCAAGTCCGGCGGCGGAACCGACGCCAATGAACCCATCGCCTGGATCACCCCCTGGGGCAAGGGCCGCGTTTTCGCAACCCTCCTCGGCCATGATGTGCCCGCCACCACACAGTCCGATAGCGCCGCGCTCCTGGCCCGCGGATGTGAGTGGGCGGCAACAGGCGAAGTCACGCTCCCACCGATGAACAAGTAGTGGCCGCCACAAAGCTGCCGAGAATCCCCGTTTCAACTCATAGCATGGAGAAAAACATGGATCGTCGCATCAGTCGTCGCTATTTCCTGCGCGGCGCCGCCGTCGCAGGCGGCGCGGTGGCCGTCGGGCCATACCTCGTCAACGCGGCCGATCTGAAGAAAGACAAACTCCGCATCGCTTTCGTCGGCACCGGCGGACAGGCCGGTGCGCACATCGGACTGGCCGAGAGCGAAACCTGCCCCTGCTACTGTGATGTGGACAAGGGCCGCTGGAACCGCATCTCCAAGATGGCGCCCAACGCCAAGACCTACACCGACTACCGCAAGATGTTCGACAACCACATCAAAGACATCGATGCGGTCGTCGTCACCACCCCTGACCACAGCCACGCCCCCGCCTCCATGTACGCCATCAAGAACGGTAAGGGCTGCTACACCGAGAAACCACTCACCTGGTCCGTCCAGGAAGCGCGAGCCCTGGCAACCGCCACCCGCGAGTTCAAGGTCGCCACCCAGATGGGCAACATGGGCCACGCCAACGAAGGCAACCGCCTCGTTGTCGAGTACGTCCGCGGCGGAACCCTTGGCACCATCACCGAAGTCCACACTTGGACGAACCGCCCCGTCTGGCCACAGGGCATCGCCAAGCGCCCCCCCGCCAAGCCCGTCCCCGCCAACCTCGACTGGGACTCTTGGATCGGCCCCGCCCCCTACCGCGAATTCCACGATAGCCTGCATGGCTTTAACTGGCGCGGCTGGTTCGATTTCGGCTGCGGCGCCGTCGGCGACATGGGCTGCCACACCTGGGACTGCGTCTTTTGGGCCATGAACCCCGACTACCCCACCGAGATCGAACTCCTGAAGATCGACGGCCGAAACACCGAAACCTTCCCAAAAAACTGCTGCTTCCGTTGGAAATTCCCCGCCAAGGCCGATCGTCCCGCGTTCGACGCTTACTGGTACGAAGGCGGCCTCAAGCCCACCGTTCCTCAGGAGATCCTGGACGACCCCGCCCGCGAAAAGAAGAAACTGCCCCTCAGCGGCTCCCTCTTCATCGGCGCCAAGGGCAAACTCTTCGTCGAAGGCGACTATGCCGACAGCCCCCGTCTGATCCCCGAGTCCTTCCAGAAACAGATCGGCCGCCCCACGAAGATCCTGCCCAGGTCCCCCGGCCACAAGCAGGAATGGCTCGCTGCCTGCCGCGGCGAAAAGCCCTGGGATTCCCCTGGCTCCAACTTCGCCACCTACGCCGGCCCCCTTACAGAAGTCATGCTCCTCGGCGCCATCACCCAACGCATCGGCCAGATCGGATTCAAAGTCGAGTGCGACCCGCTCCAACGCATCATCAAGACCAAAGAAGCCCTCGCCTTCGCCGGCCGAACGTATCGCCAAGGCTGGACGCTGTAATCCACCACACCAACCTCAACCATTCGAGCCGGCCGATCTCCGGGCCGGCTCTTTTTATCGCCAATTCCTTCGCTCAGTTCCTGCAAAATCCGATTAAATGCCCCAGAATACCTCGCGTGGAAACGGAAGGGACGGGTGTTACGGGCGAGGAGAGGTTTGGAGAGATGACACGGGGACGGGAACACTTAACCGTGCTCCCGTTCTCTTTTACGCTGTATCAGACCACGCGATCCATCTTGCCCGATCATAGTTGACACGATTCGAGGCTTCTTGAACATACAACACTCAACGCTGGTTCAGGGTTTGGCGGCTGGAGCGTGATCGATATGGGAATGCTGAATGTGCAACTGGCAGAGGGCAAGACGGTATTCAGGGCGGCAGAGGAGATTGTGGGCAGTGTCGCATGGGAACTGGAGGAGGCCGCGGAGGTCGTGGAGGTGCGGCTGGCGTGGTGCACGCGGGGAAAGGGAGGCGTGGATGAGGAGGTGGTCGAGCAACTGCGCATTGCCACGCCGGGCGCAAAGGGCCAGGCGAGTTTCAAGTTCGTCGCGCCACGTTCACCGGTGAGCTTCAGCGGAAAGATTATCTCTGTGCTGTGGTCGGTGACGGCGGTAACCATGCCGAAGGGCCAACAGGTACAAATGCCCATTACGATCTCACCCACGGGCAAGGAAATCGATCTCTACGGACCGCGATGAAAGCGCGAGAGAATCCCTTTTCGATGGATCGGGTCGAGCGGTTCCGGTATCGGCCGCTCGACCGGACGTGGGAACAGATCATGCAGACGCTGGCGGAGTTGGAGTACCGGGCGGCGATCGTCGGGCCCGAGGGCAGCGGGAAATCCACGATGCTCGAGGACCTACGCGAACGGCTGCGGGCGATCGGGTTGCACGTCAGGTGCGGTGCGGTCAACGTGAACCGCCGACGGATGGCCAAAGAACACTGGCAGGCGATGTTGGCGGAACTGTCACCGCGCGATGTCATCCTCTTTGATGGAGCGGATCATTTGCCATGGTGGGATTGGATGAGGCTGCGCTGGCATGCAAGGCGGGCAGGGGGGGCAGGGGGATTGATCATCGCTGTGCATCGCGAGGGCATGTTGCCCACGCTCCTGAAGACTCGGACGAGCGTGCAACTGCTGGCGGAGATGGTGACGGAGTTGTTGGGCCGCCACGAGCCGATGGTGGAGGAGGTGTTTGAGAAACACCGAGGAAACCTGAGGGAGGCGATCCGAGAGATGTATGATTGGATGGCAGAGAGGTAACCCGACGTCGCGGAAGACCGTATGTGCGAGCTTGCCGGAGGGAGCTATAATGGCGGGCTATGACGGTGTCACTTCCGGTTGCGGGCGAGCGCGCGGCGTTTCATGTGATGACCAAGCCCATCGGGCCGGTCTGCAATCTCGATTGCAGGTACTGCTTCTACTTGGAGAAGGAGAAGCTGTATCCGGGGAAGACCAGTTTCCGCATGAATGATGACGTGCTGGAGCAATACGTTCGGCAGCACATCGAAGCGCAGGATGTGCCGGAAATCGCATTCGCCTGGCAGGGCGGCGAGCCAACGCTGATGGGACTGGAGTTCTTCCAGCGGGTGGTGGAGCTTCAGAAGAAGTACGCCAACGCTAAGCGCATCACCAATGCATTCCAGACGAACGGGACGCTGCTGGATGATGCCTGGTGCGAGTTCTTCAAGGCAAATGATTTCTTGATCGGGTTGAGCATTGACGGACCGAGGGAGATTCATGATCGGTATCGCGTTGATAAGAAGGGCGGAGCGACCTTCCATGCGGTAATGCGCGGGATGGGGTTTCTAAAGAAGCACAACGTGGACTTCAATGCGTTGTGCGTGGTGAACCGAGTGAACGCAAAGAAGCCGCTGGAGGTGTACCGGTTTCTGAGAGATGAGGGGTCGGGGTTCATACAGTTTATTCCGCTGGTGGAGCGATCGCGGGGGACGGAGGGTTTGGCCCAGCCGCCAGGGCGTGCGACGGCCGAGGCGCAGGCAAGCCCGGTGACACCCTGGTCGGTGGAGCCCGCGCCGTTTGGAGAATTCTTGTGCGCGATATTCGACGAGTGGCTGCGACGGGACGTGGGGCGGGCTTTTGTCCAGATTTTCGACGTGCAGCTTGGAATCTGGATGGGCATGCCGGCGAGTCTGTGCGTGTTCGCGGAGACCTGCGGCGGGGCGATGGCACTGGAGCACAATGGGGATTTGTATGCGTGCGACCATTATGTATACCCCGAATACAAACTCGGGAATGTGATGGACACCGAGATGCGCGCGCTGGTGGACAGCGAACAGCAGCGACGCTTCGGGCAGGACAAGCGGGACAGCCTGCCGAACTACTGCCGCCACTGCGATCTGCTCTTTGCGTGCAACGGCGAGTGCCCCAAGCACCGGTTCATGAAAACACCCGACGGGGAGAGCGGGCTCAACTATTTATGCGCTGGATACAAGCGGTTTTTCCACCATATTGCCCCCTGCATGACGGCAATGGGGCAATTGCTGATGCAGGGGCGGCCGGCGTCGGATATCATGCCAATGGTTGCGGAGCAGGAGGCGAAGCAGCGGGAAGTGCAATCAAAAGGCAAGATCGGACGAAATGACCCGTGTCCTTGCGGGTCGGGTATGAAGTATAAGAAGTGCTGCGGAAAGGTGGCATCGGGAGCCGGAACGTAAAACACCCCCGCGGATTGCCATCGGTCGGCTTTTGGCTACGCTCTTGTAAGACCATGCACATAGCGGACATATTCAATCACCATCAGACGACGTTTTCGTTTGAGTTCTTTCCTCCGCGGACGGATGAGGCGGCGGTGCATCTTTTCGAGGAAATCCGCCAGCTCGAGTCGCTGCGGCCGACGTTTGTGTCCGTCACATACGGGGCGGCCGGATCCACGCGCGAGCGGACGCATAACCTCGTGCTACGGATCAAGCAGGAAACCTCGCTGGACCCGATCCCACATTTGACCTGCGTCTGCCACAGCCGGGAAGAGCTGCGCGAGATCATCACCCGGTATGCCCAGGTCAATGTGAGCAATATCCTCGCGTTGGGCGGGGATCTGCCCAGGGACATGCCCAGCCATGACCGGTCAAAGGATGGGTTTCGCCATGCGGCGGGACTGCTGCAGTTCATCCGGGACCTGGGGCAGTCAGGAATTCACCCCGATTCGCGCGGCTTTGGGATCGGGGTCGCAGGGTTCCCGGAGGGGCATCCGGATACCCCCAACCGGATGCTGGAACTGGAGCACCTCAAGGCGAAGGTTCAGGCAGGGGCGGATTACATCGTCACCCAGTTGTTCTTCGACAATGACGACTTCTACGACTTCCGCGATCGCTGTGATGCGGTCGGGATCAAATTGCCCATCATCGCCGGAATCATGCCGATCATCAGCAAGGCAAGCATGGAGGCAATTCCGAAGCTGGCGCTCGGTGCAAGGTACCCCGGCAAGCTGCTGAAGAAACTCTTGAAGTGCGCGGATGACAATTCGATCCGCCGGCTCGGGCTTGATTGGGCAACGCAGCAGTGCCGCGCCCTGTTGGATAACAACGTGCGGGGGATTCATTTCTATACCATGAACCGCGCGACCGCGACCGTGGAGATCTATCGGCGGCTGGGCGCGACGACCAGCGAAGAACTGGCGGAGCTTACATCGATTTGAGCCAGCACGACATGACCCCCCTGCCACACTATTTGAAGTCGTACACCTGTACTCGCTGCCATGATGCACTGTTGCGGGCGATGAACTGCTTGTGCAACGGGTGTTCCTGGTAAACATCGTGGGCGGCGCTGTTTTCGAGGATCACACAAAGGCCGACGTGGTACGAATTGTCAACGACCTGCCGCGGGGTCATGGCCGGACGCCCCGTAAAAAGCTGGCGGACCGTGGGAATCTTGGCCAGATACGTCTGGCAATCATCAAGGGTCTGCTGGCGAGCGGAGTCGGGCGTGCCTTCGTTGAGCCAGAAATACACGACGTGAACGAACATGGTGATGGTCTCCTGTTGGGCGAAGGATAGTCAGAGGCCGAGGCGATGTCGAGTGCGGACGCCCAGGCGCCAACCCGCAGACAAACGAGGACGGGCGGCGGTTGCGGCCGTTAGGATTTTGGGTAACCTACGCGCGACATGACTCGAGTACTCCATGTCGTCGAGCACCGGCAGGATTATCAAACGCTACGGAGTGTGGAGTGTCTGCTGCGCGGCCTCGGCGAAGGATTTCAGACCGCCGTACGCACCATCGGGCCGGGCGGCAATTGCCGGAGCATCGTCGTAGCGATCAGATGGCTCCGACAAGAAAATCGGTTTGACGTGGTGCATGCATGGGGAACAACGGCGCTGACGGCGGCGGCATTGGGGACGAAGACGCGAATGGTGTATGCGCCGCCCGTGCTGATGCGGCCGCCAGACCTGCGATGGCTGCGAGCGGTGATGGCGTATCGCGATCTACAGGTGGTCTGCCCGACCGGGACGATGCAGCGGGCGATGGTGCGCGCTGGGGTGGCGTTGCAACGGTGTCATGTGATCCGCCCCGGGGTGGATTCTTCGCGCATCAACCGGCGGAAAGATGCCACGCTCCGGACGCAGTTGGGTTTTGTGCCCGACGACTATGTGCTGCTTGGTGTTGGCGAATCAACGCCGGCGGCAAGCCATCACGACGCGGTGTGGGCAACGGAGATCCTGCATGTGCTCGATCCGCGATACAAGCTCCTGCTCTGGGGTCGGGGAACGCAGATCCGGGCGGTAAAAGCTTTCGCCCGGCAGGTAACGTCGTCTGACCTGCTGCATGTGGCAGAAGAAAGACTGCCGCAAAGTGCGGACTTTGAGCAACTGCTCGCAGCAGCCGACATGATCCTGAACACCGCGACCGGATCCGTGGCAACGTTGCCACTGGCGATCTGCATGGCGGCGGCACTGCCGATCGTGTCAACCGTCACCTACGCCGCCCGCGAGCTGCTGGAGGATCATCACACGGCCATACTGGTGCCAAGGCATTCGCCCCGACTGATCGCGCAACGCGTTCTGGAACTGCGCGAGGATGCCGCGCTTCAGTGGAAGATCTCAGACAATTGCCGCGCGGAAGCGTATCAGTTCCACCCCCTGACCGGATTTCTCGATCAGTACCGCGCGATGTATCGGCAGAATGTGGAATCGGCACCCGTGGAGCCGCCGATACAATCGGTCCGCGCCTAGCCCGGCCTGGGGTGGGATTGAACCCCGGGCGCAAGGTGGGCGGTGAACTGCCCGATGCGTTCAAAGCCAACTTTGGCGTAGAGCTTGACGGCGGCACTGTTGTCGGGCAACACCCAGAGCATCACGTGCCTGAAAAGCGAGCGGGCACAGATCTCCAGGATGCGGCGGAGCAGGGTCTGCCCGATGCCCTGGCCGCGGAACGCCTCGGCAACGTAGAACTGCTCAACACGGCCGATTTCACCGACCGCCAGCACACCGATGCATCCTGCCGCCACACCATCCCGCAGCGCTAGCAGCATATCCCAATGCGGATCGTCCATGTGCCGCATGAACGCGTCCACAAGCCGCGGTGCATTCCACCGGCGCGCGGATTCCTCGGCCAGCATACGGGCGTGCCGGAAACTGGCGCGGGCGGGGATGATCTTCAGATTGGCGGCCTCGGCAACCACCCGGCGCGGAGCATCGGTCAGCAGCATGATGTCGGCGCCGTTCGCGCGGTAGCCGTTCAAAAGCAGGTACTCGGCCATGGGTCGCGTCGCGGACTCCGGGCTCGAGGCGTTCATCACCCAATAGGCGCATCGCGTTTGGCGCTGCTCGTAATGGGCACTGACCATCGCCAACGCCGCCTCCGGTGTCATCCCATCGGGCAGCGCCACATCCCGGATGTTGTTCGCATCGTAAACAGTTGCAAAATCCCGATTGCTGTACGCAGTGCCAATATCGAGTGAATGCGTTTCGCCCAGATGCGCAGTCCACCGCTCTTCCGTCTGATGAAACAGCCGCACCAGATCGGCCTGAGAGGCGGCATGTCGCGAGTCGATGATAGGCAGCGGCATACACAGGCATTGTACGCCCCCCCAGGGTTGCCACCGAGCCAGCGGAACGGTAGCGTGGACCGCCATGAGGCTCTGTTTCTCGACCCTCACTTGCCCAAACTGGAGCTTTCCACAGATCGTGGGCGCAGCGGCGGCGTACGGATTGCACGGGATCGATCTGCGCGGGATCGGACCGGAAATCGACATCACCAAGCTGGCATTGTTCGATGCAGAACTGCGTGCGACGCTCGAATTGCTGTGGCGGCACGGACTGCAATTGCCCTGCATGAACACGTCGATCGCACTGGTGACGCCGGCCCCAGAGCGATGGGAAATGATGCTGGACGAGTGCCATCGCTATGCTCGGCTGGCCGAGCGGACAGGATCGAGATTCCTGCGGATTTTCGGCGGCACGGTGCTCAAGGGGATGACCCGCGGCGAAGCAACCGCGATGGCGCAGCGGCATCTGCGGCAGCTCGAAAAAATCTGCTCGCGACACCGTTGCCAGGTGCTCCTGGAGACACACGACGCCTGGGCGACCAGTGAGCAGGTCTTGGAGTTGCTCGATGGCATGTCGCCACAGGAGGTCGGAGCGCTCTGGGACATCGAACACCCTTGCCGCCGCGGCGAGACCCCGCACCAGACCGCCAAGGCGCTGCGAAACTACATCATGCACGTTCATCTGAAGGACAGCATCCAGAGAGGTCCGAAAACCCTGCCGCGGTTGCTCGGCCAAGGAGATCTGCCGGTCAAGCACGTCATCGAAGCGCTGCGGGCGATTGGCTACGACCAGTGGATCTGTCTTGAAACCGAAAAACGCTGGCACCCGCAGGCGGCGCCGGAGCCGGAGCAAAGTCTGCCGCAGTTTGTGCACTATGTGCGAGAACACTGGAGCGGACACGGAACCGCCGTCAGCGGTCAGTCCCGGTAGCTATCGCACCCGGGGTTCGACTTTCCCGGCTATCAACGATGAAGGTCACCGGGCCGTCGTTCGCCAGCCAGACTCGCATGTCGGCGCCGAATTGGCCCGTGGCAACGGGAATGCCAACTGCCTGGACCGCCCGAACCAGATCGCCAAACAGCTTGCCACCAACATCCGGGGGGGCTGCGGCGTCCAGGGACGGGCGGCGGCCTTTGCGCGTTTGCCCGGCGACGGTGAAGTTGCTCACCAGAAGCATGCTGCCCTTGATCTGCCGGATGTCGTAGTCGAAATGCTTCTCGCCGTTTCGAAAAATCCGAAGCGACACCAGCTTGTTCGCGGTCCAGACAATATCGTCGGCACTATCGTCAGCGTGGACGGCCGCCAACACGAGCATCCCGGGACCGATCTGCCCCACGATCGAACCGGCAACAACCACCCGGGCTTCGGTCACACGCTGAATGACGGCAATCATGAACACACTCCCGCCAAACATAAGTAGGACCAAAAATCCCGTCCCTGTTCTAATCACTGTTTATTGCTGACACGAGCGTGCCGAACGTTCGCTGGGCAGTGACACGATCAATTCTCACCTTCACGCATTGGCCGATCACCTGCTGCGGAAATTCGAAATAGACCGGGAAGTACCGCTCGCAGCGCCCATGCTGCAGGGACAAAAGCTGCGCATCGGAGCGGCCTTCGGCGTTGCGCCGTTCCACCATCAGCTCAACCGTCTTCCCAACAAACTGGCGGCGGAATGCCAGACTGTGCTCCACAGCACGCTGGCGGAGAGTGTCCATACGCCCGTTGACGATCGGACCGTGAATGAAATCGCCTTTCCACCGCGCCGCCGCAGTGCCGGGACGGGGGGAAAATGGAAAAGCGTGAATGTGGATGAAGCCCGCGTGGTTCACAACTTCCAGAGTCTGCTGGAACTCCTCATCCGTTTCCCCGGGAAACCCGACGATGATATCTGTCGTCAGCGCAGGACGATCAAATGCCTTACGCAAACGATCGACCATCGCCAGGAAATCGCTGCGGCTGTACTGGCGGTTCATCCGCCGAAGCAGCACATCGGACCCGCTCTGAAGCGGCAGGTGAAAATGGGGAACCACCTGTGGATACGCCCGAAGCGTGGCCAGCAGCGCGTCGCTCAAATCGCCGCTTTCAAGGCTTGACAAACGCAGGCGTCGCAGCCCGGAAACCTGGGTGCAAAGCGCTTCGATCAGCCGCGAAAGGGGTTGCCCGGAGGGCTTCTGTTGCCGGCGCCGGAGGGCCGTTGACTGGCCATACGCCCCCAGGAAAATCCCCGTCAGCACCAGCTCGATGTGCCCCGCTTCGACCAGGCGGCAGGCTTCGGCGACAACCTCGTCCACCCGCCTGCTCCACAGAACCGGCCGCAGCGACGGAATGATGCAGTACGTACAGTGAGCATCGCATCCGTCCTGGATCTTGAGAAAGGCGCGCTGGTGGCCGTCCTGTCGGGAATTCAATTGGGGAAGCGTGGCGGCGCCCACCTGCGTGACAGATCGTAAAACTTCTGTAACACCCTGTTTCTGAGCAGGATTTTCCTTGACGTATCGCAGAATCTGTGATTTACTAGGTTCAGTACGCGGACGTGCCAGAGTCCCTGCCTCGATCATTGATCCATCATTCCCCAACGACTCTGGCGACGGCGGCGAATCAGCGGTTGTGTCGGTGTTCGGTGTTTTATTGGGTGGTTTTTGATCCTCGTTTTGCCACCGCGTTAGCAGATGGTCGAGTTGCTCGGCCAGGTTGTCACGATGTCCAAGAACGGCGCTCACGCCGGGCATTTGTGCAGCCTCGGCGGGGTCGCTCGTGGCCCAGCAACCTGCGACGATGACTCGCTGGCCCGTGGAACGACGCGATTGGTGCTCCGTCCCTGGCACCGACGATGACGATAGCTGCCATAAAGGCTGGCGTAGCAGTTGGCGGACTGCCTGCCGGCTCTTGCTGGCAGCCTGGATCGTGACCGAACAGGTGTTAACCAGGCGAAGATCGGCAGCATCGGGCTGCTGAACCTGGATCAACCCCCGGCTGCGAAGCAGCAATGCAATCTGTTCCGTCTCGTAATGATTGACCTTGCAGCCGAGGGTGGAAATGTAAAACGTTCGCATACGACAAGGCAATGAGTGACGGTGATTTGCCGGTCCGCGGCCCGTTATCCGATCGGCCCGGCGTATAGTACGACAGCCTAGAAGCTAAACCCAGACTGGCCAGTCCCGCAAGTGTTCTTCACCCCGATTTGCACCCTGATGGGCTTGGCCACGGACCATCGGCTTCGGGTCGCGGATTGGTTATTCACCTTCCGTCACATTGCCGCCGGACGCTCCGCACGCCTCCGCCGCCACCCAAGGCGTACGGCTGGGCCGGACTGCCTGTGAGCTGTATCACCCAGGCAGCATCGAGAGTCCCTTGCCGGCCGGCACCGAACACAAAACTGGTGTTCAGTGCGGTTCTACTGGCGTCAGGCGGGCTGATGGGTGATAATGGGAACTCAACGGGCAAGAAGCCAGCCCGTGAAGACCTTGTGGCCACGTAGGATAGGTGCAATGATGGGTCTTTTGTCTGTTGAACTATGAGGCCGTAACGGTTACACCATAGACGCAGCATCGGGAGAGTGTGCGCCCTGCCAAAGCACGCCTCCCCAGTTCGGCTTGTCCCCATCGTGTGGCAAACGAAATCGCGGACAAGCGCTCATGAGGAGTTGACATGGCCATCGCTTCTGCCTGGGGAATCGATCTTGGAAACCGTGCCCTCAAAGCGATCAAGCTCGTCCGCGAGGGCGATCAGTTCAGAATCGACGACTTTGAAATCATCGAACACGAACAGGTCCTCTCAGTTGCCGGCGACAACAGAGAGTCGCTCCAGAAAACCGCCCTGGCGAACTTCGTGGAACGCCATCAGACGCGCGGCTCCGCCGTCGGCGTCAGCGTCGGCGGGCAATCCAGCTTCGCCCGCTTCATCAAGCTCCCCCCCGTCGAGCCTAAAAAAATCCCGGAAATCGTCCGGTTCGAGGCCATCCAGCAGATCCCCTTCCCCCTCGACGACGTCGAGTGGAGCTACCAGCTTTTCATCGAAAAAGACTCCCCCGATGTCGAGGTCGGCATCTTTGCCATGCGCAAGGAGTTGGTCAACCGCCACATCGGCATGTTCACCGACCTCGGGCTCAACGTCCAGGTCGTCCAGATGCACCCGCTGGCAATCTACAACGGGATGTACTACGACGACCACATCACCCAGACCACTATGTTCATGGACTCAGGCGCGGAAAACACCGACCTGATCATCGCCGACCGCCAGACCGTCTGGCTCCGAACCCTCCCCATCGGCGGCAACAACTTCACCGAAACCCTCGCCAAGAGCTTCAAGCTCAGCTTCGCCAAGGCCGAGGAACTCAAACGCAACGCCGCCACCAGCAAATACGCCAAGCAGATCTTCCAGGCGATGCGCCCCGTCTTCGCCGACCTCGTCGCCGAAATCCAGCGATCCATCGGCTTTTATGCCTCCGTCCACCGCGAAGCACGCATCCAACGCATCCTGGCGCTCGGCAGCACGTTCCAGTTGCCGGGACTCCAGAAATACCTGCAGCAGAACCTCCAATTGCCCGTGGAAAAGCTCGACGCGTTCAAGTCCCTGCCACCCACCGACGCCAAGATGGCCGCGAACCTCTCCGAGAACGTCGTCACCCTCGCCGGCGCGTATGGGCTGGCTATGCAGGCGCTGGGCGAGGCCAAGATTGGCAGCTCGCTGCTGCCTGAACGCATCCGCCGGGCCAAAATGTGGCAGGAGAAGACCAAGTGGTTCGCCGCAGCCGCCGCAGCCATGATCCTGGGTGCCATCAGCGTCGGGACCGTGTACACGTTCAACAACTACTCCTATGACCAGAAACAGAACGCCCGCGCCACGTACCAGACAACGTTGCGAACCGCCCGCGACTACGCAACCAAATGGAAGACGCAGGTCGAGAGCGTCAGCGACACCGACCGGCAGACGATCACCAATATGCGGGCGCTGGCCGATTACCACGGAATGTGGCTCGAATTCTTAAGCCAGGTCCTCACCGCCCTGCCAAACCAGACCATCGCACAACTCAAAGCCACGCCACGCCCCAGGCGAGACGTCATCTCGATCCAAAGCATTCAGTCGCAGTATCTTTCTGACATGACCGATCCGCTGGCGCTCGATGCGGACTTTGCCTCTTTCGTGAGCAGAGAAGGCATTGGCTCCGGGGCTGCGGCGGGACCCTTATTCCGCCCCCCATTCACCGGCCGACTGCCCCTGGATCCAGCCAACGCCGCCGCTGAGCCAGCCCCCACGCAACGCGGCTTCCTCGTCACCATCCGCGGCAGCACCCCCCGACCAGACAAAGCCGGCAAAGACTGCGTCTCGAAGATCCTCGTCAGCAAGCTCCAGGCCATGACCGCCGATCAGCAGATCAAGAATCACAAGCTCTACTATGTCGTCAAGGCCGAGCTGATCGGCAGTGGCCCGCGCATAACGGCTAAGTCCGAAGCCGGCGGAGCTGCCGCGATCGGGGCCCATGCCAGGATGTCGGCACGAGGCAATGCCGCGGCGGCCGATCCGAACGCCGACACGGTGGATGCCGACATCCTTGCCGGACAGGCCGGAGCCGGAGCCGGAGCCGGAGCCGGCAGCGTACGCTTCGATCCGTCCCAGAACATGTTAACCACCGACAAGGACGGCAAGCCCCTCTTCGACCCCTATGAAGACCGCAACTTCCCCGGCGAAAGCATCGAAAACGACACCGTCTTCACCGTCTTGGCCGCCGTAATCCTGGACCCGGCGCCCACCGTGAAGACAGACAAGACTGAAGGCCAATAACAACCGATTCAAACTCGCAACACGGATTTCGCTCCCTGGGACGCAATGAGGATTGGTTATGATGGACGTCATCAAGAAAAACGTGATTAGTATCTCCTGCGGGGTCGTGACGCTGCTTGCAATCGTCGCCGTTTTCCTGTGGCCGATGCCCAGTTGGTTCAATGGACTGCAGGCAAAGCTCGAGGCCAGCAAGAGCGACTACGACGCAATCAAGAGCCTCAACCACCAATCCTTCACGAAGCCCAACCTTGATCCGAGCAAGTCCGAACCCGACGCCCTCGGCCAGTTCCCAAACGCCCCGACCATCCAGGCGGGCATCGCCATCATCGATAAGCTCAAAGAGCAGACCGCCGCCATGGATAAGATGGCTGTTGAAATGAATAAGCACCGCGTGCTCGTGCCTGGGGCGTTGCCCAACAAAAGAGGAACCGCATGGGGCGAGTTCAAGGACGAGTATTACAGAAAATTGAATGACTTGAAGAGTGCCATGAACGCCGTCACCGCCCCAACCCAGGATGAGGTCACCGTGGAAGCTGAGCGGCTGAAGGTGGAGGATTACGACAAGCGTATCCAGAAAGTCGGCGGGACCGAGCCCAACCGCCCGGAGGTCGAGGCGCTCTACCAGGCCCACGTCCTGAGGCTCCCCGACGAAATGCGCAAGGAGCGAGCCAAGCTATTCACCGTCTTCTTGAGCGACAACAAGACCATGGACTGCTGCCAGGGAATCTTGCCCCCGCGTGAATCGGCCGAGTACCCCACCGACGCCGCTGCCGTCTGGGCAACCCAACTCACGCTCTGGATCCAGGAGGACGTCGTCCAGGCCATCGCAGAGACCAATCAGAAAATCCCCAACGCCACCGTCGAAACCGCCATCGTCAAACGACTGGTCACCTGGAACATCCCAAAGGTCTACATCACCAAGAAGGGCGAAGTCACCCTTGTCGAGGGCCAAGGTGGGGCGCAAGCCGGCGGTGGCCGGTCTGCGCGTGGCCCAATGTGGACACCGCCAGGACGAGGCGCCCCCCCCGCCGCCGCAGAAGGAATCCCCGAAGAAGAGGCCGCCCCCAGCACCAAGGTCTTCACGGCTTCGCCCACCGGGCGCGTCTGCAACTCGCTCTACGACGTGATGCACTTCATCGTCGTCGTGGACGCCGACGCACAGAAGTTCCGGGATTTTATGGCAAAGCTCACCGACAACCGTTTCATCACCATCCTGTCGGTTGACATCATCGGCGTGGATCGCGATCGCGAGCAATGGCGAGGCTTCCTCTACGGGCCCAACCCCGTCGTGCGACTCCGACTCAACTGCGAGGCCGTCTTCCTCCGAAGCTGGACGAAAAAGTTCATGCCGCCGGCCGTGCAGAAGCTGCTGGGCATCCCCGATGCAACAACCGCAACCGCTGGACTATAACAATACAGGCACACGACAGACGCAGATACGTCAGACTCAAGACAAAGGCCAAGGTGGACTATGGAAGAATTCAAAAAGGCCCTGGAAAGAAACATCGAATGGATCGCCGTAGGCTTGGCGGGGCTGTGGGTGCTGTCGCTCGTCTGGATGTACGTCATCCACCAGCGAGTGTCCGTCGAGATCAACGGGCAAACTTACTCCGTATCGACCGTCGATGAACTGGTCACCAACGAGGCTAGACTGCTGCAAGCGAGTATCAATTCCACCAACGTGCCGCAAAATCTGGGCAGCCTCGATGCCATCGTTGACCTGAACCTGACTACACCCGTGCCTGTGATGGCCAGCACCGGCGGCAACGGGATATGGTGGAGCCCGCCGCCGCGCAACATCCAGTTCTCGCCCGACCTGATGTCGCCGGGAGCGCTGGCTGCCAATGAGAAGGTCACCACGTTGCCGGAAGTGCCCCCGATCAAGCTCCTCGAGTTCCAGTCCGATCGGGATCAGGTGAACGAGCCGAAACAAGACAAACTGGAGCCTGGCAAGCAGGGCGCCGCGACTGCCGTGGCGCCCGCCTCCGGCATCCTCCCGCCCACGTATTCTCGCCCGCGAAGCGAAGCCGATTACCTGGCAATACGTCGCAACGCTCGGCCGAGGGGGCCGGGCATGCCGATGTCCCCCACGGCACCCGCCGCCCCGGGCTGGGTTCTGGATCCCAATGCCACGCCCGTTGACAAGTACTGGGTCACCCTCTTCGGCAAGTTCAGCGAAGTGGAACTTGACGCGGCGTTCCAGAAAGCCAAGATCCCGCCCTTCCTCAGCCGCCGAGAGTACATTGCGGTACAGCTTGTACGCCAGGAGCAGATGCCCGACGGCACCTGGGGCAACGAAAAGGAAATCACCCCGCTGCCCATGAACGCCCCACCCTATGACAAGACCAAGGATACCGATAACTTTCTCGCTTGGGCACTAGCGCCGGACGGCCAAGTCCTGATCGTCCAGCCGCCGTTCTATCAGTCCCTCAATAACAAGTGGGCCGGCGGACCGCCCGTCAAGGTGGTCCCCGAGACCATAGCCGCTGCTGATTTCGACCCCATCGCCATTGCCGAGCAATTCCATCAGTTGCCGCCCGCCGAGCTGACCAAATACTACGCCGCAAACCCCGGCCTCACACCCGACCAGAAAGGCAAAATCTACAAAGCGCTGCAGGCACTCAAGGAGAAAGAAGCCGCCGACAAGCGCCAGCAGAACTCAAGCAGCAAGGGCGCCGCCGGAGGCGACAGGGGACCCACCCGCCTCCCGCCCATCCCCCGTGGCGGTGCCGGCGGCGGAGCCGGCGGCCGCGATGCACAGGATCCCTCCGTCCTGCGAGAAATGTACGCCCAGGCAGCTTCCGATCCCCGCAACCCCACGATGCCAGGTTATGGCCGCCGGAACCTGCCTTACGGCCGCCCTTATGCCGCACCCGGAACTCCCGGTGGCCTGCGCCCAACCCTCATGCCCGGCTACGCTCCCCGTACCGCCGAACCCACTCAGGCAATCGTCATTCGCCCCAGCGACCCCGTCGCCGGCGAGCTAACCGTCGTCTTCGACGTATGGGCTCACGATGAAACCGTCGAGCCTGGAAAAACCTACCGCTACAAGATGCGCATGCGCGTCAAGAACCCCGTCTACGGTACCAACATGGCCAAGGACCCGGCTCTGGCCAAATACCTCGAACTCCCCATCGACAAGGACAAGAGCTGGAGCGAATGGAGCAAGCCCGTCGAAGTCAAGCCACGCGTCCAGATCTTCCTCGCCGGTGGCGCCGCCAGCAACAACAGCCTCATTCGCTTCGACGTCTACCGCTGGCAGAACGGCAAGGTCAACAAACCCGCCCAAGCCATCGCCGTCACCCCCGGCGACATGGTCGGCGGCCCCGACAAGTCCGGCCTCGACTACACCACCGGCTTCACCGTCGTCGACATCCGAACCGTCGGCAATGACTGCCGCGTCACCCTTGTCGATGAAAACGGCGCCCAGAAGGTCCGCTACTTCAAGGCCGACAGCAGCGATCCCTCCCGCAAGGAACTTGAGCAGCAATTCACCAAGGAAAAGGCCGAAATCGACGCGGCCGCTGCCATCGGCACCGGTGCCACAGGCGCCGGCAACGCCCCGGCGACCGGCCAGGGTTTCCCGCGGCCCCTGAGGTAGCCCCCCGCCCGCTGCATCAACTCGCAGATCACCCCAACGGAGGCGGCCAAAAAAAGGCCGCCTCTGCTTTTTGCATGAACCTCCGCCCGACCCGCATCCATCGCTACGCCCCAAGCCCCAACCTTCGCATAGATGCGTGTATCCTATTCCCTTACCAAGATGAATCCCGTTCGACAAACACGCATGCACCCCGCCGCTTTGCTGCTTGCCCACCGCCGCAAGGGATCTTATCATCTTGTGAACTCATGGAGTCTGCTTAGATGATTGCGAACAATACATCGGAGAAGATCGTTACGATCGAGATTCGACGCCAAGACGGGCCACACAACCCCTCCCGATGGGAGAAGTTTGCCGTGCCCTATCGGCCCAACATGAACATCATCTCCTGCTTGCAGTACATCGCGGCGCATCCGATCATGACCAACGGCCAGGAGACCACTCCCCCCGTCTGGGACGCCGGCTGCCTCGAAGAAGTCTGCGGCGCCTGCACCATGGTCATCAATGGCCACGTCCGGCAGGCGTGCTCAGCCTTGGTCGAGAAGTTGGGCGCACCGCAAAAGCCCATCACTCTCGAACCCATGACCAAGTTCCCGGTCGTACGCGATCTGTTCGTCGACCGCCAACGCCTGTTCAATGACCTCAAACGCACCAAGTGCTGGGTGCCCATTGATGGCACCTACGACCTTGGGCCCGGACCGGTCATGCGCCAACGCCTGCAGGAAGAGCGATATCCCCTCTCCCGTTGCATCAGTTGCGGCTGCTGCCTCGAAGCCTGCCCCCAGTATACGCCCGCCAATAAATTCGTCGGTGCAGCCATCATCAGCCAGGTGCGGTTGGTCAATACACATCCCATCGGCACCGACATGCGGGCCGAGCGGCTGGATGTCCTCATGGGCGAAGGCGGTGTCGCCGATTGCAGCAAGGCCGGCAACTGCGTCCAAGTCTGCCCCAAGAAAATCCCGCTCCTCGAATCAATCGCAGCCGTGCAACACGAGGCGACCGTCTATTCGATCAAGAGGTTCTTCGCCAGATAATCTCCAATCTGCCCATTTTACCGACTCGATCCGGACTCGCTGCATTGACAGGGTGCATAACCGTCGTTGTCGGCCAAGGATGGCCGATAAGGGATATGGCGAACGAAATCCAAGGGAACTTCGATCACGGAGGATCGACCCTGCCTC
>JAPLNB010000132.1 GCA_026693085.1 Planctomycetota bacterium
CGCCCCCTGCGCCACAAGAAAGCAATCCTCCGACACCGGATACGGATCACGCCAATCCTCTCCCCGACCAATCTGCCTCGCCGAACCCTTTTCATCAGGCCCCGCATATGGGCTCACAATCGTCACCGCCCCCGCGTGCTCCGCCTTGCCGTGCCCCGGCGAAAACACGGCCACGATCTGGTCCGTCCCCGGGATCGGTTTGGCGTCGATCATCAGCGTCCCGGCGTGCATGTTGCCGTAATACACCGTCTGGTTCGTCCCATCCGGATTCGACGTCCACAGATGATGAAACCCCACCCGGCTGCGATCGACGTACTCCCATCGCTCGTAGATCACCCGCCCGTCCGACAGCATCCACGGCGTGTTGTCGTGCTCGATATTCCCCGAAATCGGATGGATATTCCGCCCATCCCCATCGCAACTGTACAGCACCGCCACCTGCGTGAACCAGCACGGAACCCACCGATTGCATCGGCTGGAGCAGAACATGATCCGGCCATCCGGCAGGTAGATCGGCTCAAGGTCGTCATACGCCCCCGACGTCAACTGCCGCAGCCCGCTGCCATCCGTGTTGATCTCGTAGAGGTGAAAATAGTCCGACCCACCCGGCCGGTATGAAAATAAAACCTTGGCCCCATCGTAATGCACCACCGGATCGCGAACCGCCCCCTTCAAATCATCCAGCAAAATCGTCAGCTTGCCCGTCCGCAAGTTCAATCGACAAAGCCGCCCCATTGCCTGATACGCCTTGGCATTCTCATCCTGCGCGTAGTACCCGAAATTCTCATACCAATGCCCCGGCCCACCCTGCCGCACCGCAAAGATCAGCTCATCGACCTCCCCCTTCGCCGACGCACCGACCAGCAGGATTCCCGCCACCAACACAAGCGTGATCCGGATCATGCCATTAACCCAAAAAGCTGCCGCGCTCAAGGCTATCTCGGGCCAGGTCCCAAGTCCAGTGATATGGCGCTCTCGAAGCTCCGCCCAGACGCCGTCCCCTCGCCTTCGCCAGCTACATGCATAAGATTCCTCAAATGCCCTCTGCAGCTCGCTCCAGTCTCCAGCGCTTCCGCAAATACCGCCAGACCCTCCGCGAGCGCGCCAAACGCGGCGACCTCCGGCACGAATACGGCTCGATGGACGGCCGAATCAAGTCCAACAAACGCTCCCGTTCGTTCTTCCCCCTGCTTGGATCCTTCCTCTGCCTCCTTCGCGGACACCGTATCACCGTTGCCCTGGCGCTCGCCACGCTCTCGGTCTCCACGCTCCTCGGACTCATCCCGCTCTACGGCAGCAAGCTCGTCGTTGACAACGTCCTGGACACCAAGCCCCTGCCCCCCAGGATCGCCTGGCTTCATCTCCCGGCCGAACCCCGCTCGCTCCTGGCGATCGTTGGCCTGCTCATGATTACCCTCACCATGGGTTCCGTCGTCTTCTCGATCTGGGGCCGATGGCAGACCACCCGCATCAGCAAACGCGTCCAGAACGCCTACCGCCGGCGAGTCTTCGATCACGCCATCAGACTGCCTCTGCACCGCGTCTACGACCTCAAATCCGGCGGCGTCGCCTCCATCCTTCGCGAAGACGCCGGCGGCGTCGGCGACCTCGTCTTCTCAATGATCTACAACCCCTGGCGAGCCATCATACAGCTCACCGGCTCGCTTTTTGTCCTGGCCTTTGTCAATTGGAAGCTCCTCGTGGGCGCCATTTTCCTGCTCCCAACCGTCTGGGTCACCCACCGAACCTGGATCGCCCGCATCCGACCCCTCTTCCGAGACATCCGCTCTTCACGCCAATCCATCGACGCCCACGCCACCGAGTCCTTCGGCGGAATGCGCATCGTCCGCGCCTTCGGCCGACAACAGGCCGAGTCCGCCTCCTTCACCACCACCAACCATTTCATGGCCCGCCAGGAACTCCACGCCTGGTGGTGGATGCGCGGCATCGACATCGCCTGGTCCATCCTCATCCCCTTTGCCTCTGCTTTGCTCCTCTGGTTTGGCGGCTCCAAGGTCCTTCACGACCAAACCCTCGTTCGCCAGGGTCTGCTCGACGCGCACCAGGCGTTCACCACCGGCGACCTCGTGCTTTTCCTGGCCTACCTCACGGCGCTGCTCGGACCCATTGCTACCCTTGCCGAGTCGGCCACCAGCCTCCAAAACCACCTCGCCGGCCTCGACCGTACCCTCGACCTCTTAGACGAACCCACCGAATTCCCCCAGAACCCGGCTCATATCATGCTTGACCGCGCCCAGGTTCGCGGCCACATCACGCTCACCAATATCTCCTTTGCCTACCCGCGTTCGGAGAAGAAGCACCCCGCCGAACCGTCCAACGCAAACCCCCAATTGCCCAATGGAAACGGCCAGCTCAACCCCCCCACCGCCGAGCCTTCGCTGGTCCTCCACGACATCTCCCTCGACATCCCCGCCGGTCAGACTATCGCGCTCGTCGGTCCCTCAGGTGCCGGCAAGACCACGCTCTGCAACCTCATCGCCCGTTTCTACGACCCCACTTCCGGCACCATCCTCCTCGATGGCACTGACCTGCGCAACATCGACGTTCGCTCCTACCGCCGGCTGCTCGGAATTGTCGAGCAGGACACGTTCCTCTTCGACGGAAGCATCGCCCAGAACATCGCCTATGGCCGGCGTCAAGCCACCGCTGAGCACATCGCCGACGCCGCCCGACGCGCCAATGCACACGACTTCATCACCCAGCTCGACAACGGCTACCAAACCCTCATCGGAGAACGCGGCGTCAAGCTCTCCGGCGGCCAACGCCAACGCATCACCATCGCCCGCGCCATCCTCGCCGACCCGCGGATACTCATCCTCGACGAAGCCACCTCCAATCTCGACACCGAATCCGAACGCCTGATCCAGATGAGCCTCGCTCAACTCATGGCCGGGCGGACCTGTTTCGTTATCGCCCATCGCCTCTCCACGGTCCGCAACGCCGACCGCATCGTCGTTCTCGAGCGCGGTCGTATTGTCGAGCATGGCACTCATGACGAGCTGATGTCCCGATCCGGACGCTATCGCTTCATGGTCGAGCTGCAAACCCGCAGCCCAAACTTCCGCTGACCCGCCCAGACGATTCGCTCGGCATCCAGTCTGGTTCGTGCAAACGGTTATACAGCCGACCACCCGCCCGTGTAGAATCCCCAAAACGATGCCTTCTCCGACCTCGACACAACCCGCATCGATTCTCGCTACTCCCATCGAGTCGCTCGATGGCATCGGCAATGCGCGCGCCAAAGAGTTCCACCGCCGCGGAGTCCTCACCCTCGGCGACCTCATCGAGTACTTCCCCCGCGATTACCAGCTCGAGCGCTCCGAGCAGCCCATCGCCCAACTCGTGGCCGACGCCATCCAGATTGCCCGCGGCGAGGTCGTGGCCTGCGATTACATTTCCGGCCATGGCCGGCCACGCTTTGAAGCGACCCTCGAAGACCCGACCGGGAAGATGAGCCTCACCTGGTTCAATGGCGCGTACCTCCGCCCGCGGATTCACCCCGGACTCATCCTGCGCGTCCAAGGCCGCGTCAAGTTCTTCCGCGGGCTGCCGCAGATCGTTCAGCCCAAGTGGGAAACCATCGAGCCGGACGTGCCGCTGGTCGGTCAGGATATGCTGCGGGCCGTCTACCCGGCTTCCGCTAAGCTGTCCAGCTCGTTCATCTGGCATACCATCGACAAGAATCTCGACACGGCTCTGGCTGGCGTCCAAGAGCTTTTCACCCCTCCACTGCTGGCCAAGCGCCGCCTGCTGGCTCGACGCCACGCGATGCGTGCCATCCATCAGCCAACCCATTGGCAGGAGGCCGCCGACGCCCGCCGACGCTTGGTCTATGACGAGCTGATGTTCATGCAGATCGGGTTGCTGCTCAGCCGCCGTTTGCGCGGCGGACGCCTTACCGCGCCCCTCATGCGGATCGACAAACTCCTCGACGAGAGAATCCGCCGGCGCTTCCCATTCACCCTCACCGCAGCGCAGCAACGATCCATCTGGGAGATCGTCCGCGACCTGCAAAACGCACGCCCCATGAGCCGCCTGCTTCAGGGCGATGTCGGCTCGGGCAAAACCGTCGTTGCCCTCTACGCCATGCTCGTCGCCGTCGCCAACAAGCTCCAAAGCGCGCTCCTGGCGCCCACCGAGGTCCTCGCGGAGCAGCATTATCTCACGCTCAACAATCTCCTGCGAGATTCCAACGTCGCGATCGAACTGTTCACCAATCGAACCAAACGCCAAAGCAAAGGGTCCCTGGCCAAGCACCTGGCCGACGGCCGAATCCATATCGCCGTCGGAACGCAGGCGCTCTTGCACGAAGACCTCGAGTTTGCCAACCTCGGCCTCGTCGTAGTGGACGAGCAACACAAACTCGGCGTCCGGCAACGCGCCGTGCTCAAGGGCAAAGGATTCGCGCCGCATTACCTCGTGATGACCGCCACCCCCATTCCGCGGACACTGGCCCTCTCCTATTTCGCTGATTTTGACGTCAGCACCCTCGACGAACTTCCGCCGGGTCGACGGCCCATCAAAACGCGATGGCTGAAGGCCAACCAGGCCGACCACGCTTACGGCCTTGTCCATCAACAGGTCTCCGCCGGACACCAGGCCTATGTCGTCATGCCCCAGATCGATGACGATGGCCTCGATGAGGCCAAGTCCGTCAAGACGGAGTTTGAACGGCTCTCGAAAGGGCCGTTGTCCGGCCTCCGACTGGCGATGCTCCACGGACAGATGCCTACCGATCAGAAGCAGCAGACCATGAACGCTTTTCGCGATGGCCGCATCGATGTGCTCGTCGCGACCACCGTCATCGAGGTTGGCATTGACGTGCCAAACGCCACCGTCATGGTCATTGAGAACGCCGACCGCTTTGGCCTGTCGCAGCTTCACCAGATCCGCGGCCGTGTCGGTCGCGGCACCGAGCTTTCGCATTGCCTCCTGATTTCCGACGCCGCCACCCAAGACGCCGCCGCCAGAATCGGCGCCATGACTCGGACCAACGATGGATTTGAGATTGCCGAGATCGACATGAAGCTGCGCGGCCCCGGCGACTTCTTCGGCACCCGCCAGCACGGACTGCCGCAGTTCAAATTGGCCGATATCACCCAGGAAATCGAGATGCTCCACCAGGCCAAGGAAGACGCGCTGGAATTGCTCGCGCGCGACCCCAACCTCACCCAGCCCGAGCATCTGGCGATGCGCGATGCGCTGTCAAAGCAGTTTGGCGAATCCCTGTTCCTCGCGCAGGTGGGGTGAGCCTCCACTCCCAGCGGTCGTTCAAATCGTCCATTGTCCCCCCACTTCGCGGACCACCACGCGATCGCTCTGGTTTCCCGAAACCTCCATCATCCGCTCGATCGGCTCATCCATCGGCTCGTACGATAGCTTAAACGTGCTGTGATGCATCGGCAGCACATGGTCGGCACGCATGTGGTTGGCCATGGCCCAAGCCTGTTCGGGCGTCGCATGCGCCTGGATCCACGGGTCGTACCCCGCGATCCCGAGGATCGCCAAATCCACTTTGCCCATCTCGCCAAAACAGTCGCAGTAGGCGCTATCGCCGCCATAGAGCACTCGGCGGCGGCCGGCTTCAATCAGGAATCCACTGCATCCGCGGTGCAGGTCGTAGAATGTCCGCGCCCCCCAGTGCTTCACCTCCTGCGACGTCAGCTTCACCGACCCAACCTGCATCGACTCGCCCCAACGCATCTCGGTGATCCTGCGGAAACCCAGGTCGCGGATCAGGTCGCTGGTGCTGTGGGCCGTCACAATCGGCGTCCGCTTGGGCAGCTTATCGAGCGTCGGTCGATCCAAATGATCAAAATGCGCGTGCGACACGATGATCAGATCGAGCGGCGGAAGATCGCGAATCGATATCGCCGCCGCAGTGTGCCGCGGCGGACCGCCCGTGACCAACCCAAAGCCCAGGCCGATCCGATTCGAGAAAACCGGATCGGTCAGGATCGTCAACCCGCCGATCCGAAGCAGCACCGTCGCGTGGCCGATCCAAACCGCTGCCAATTCATGCTTCTGCCAGTTCGTCAAGTCCGGCTTGCGCGCCGCAGGAGGCCTCTGCAGCCGGTCAAAAATCCGCATCCGCCCCCGCCCACGACCCATCCAATCGGCCACGCGCAGCGCGCCACGCGATTGCTTCGCCCAATCGGCGATCACCTTCCAAACCACAATCTGCGCGTTCCCGTTCAAACTGAGCCACCTCTTCACCCCCGCCTATCCAGCTTACGCAGGCCTCTCACACTATTTCAACCCCGATCGGGAAATGATCGCTGGCGTACTTGGCCAGCCGGTCCTGCTCGATCCATGCGTCCTGCACGCGCCTCGTGTCAATGCCGTGGACGAAAATGTAATCCACCCGCTGGCCCGGATGCTGCGTCGTGAAACTCGCCGCCACCGGCGCCGCTTCGGGATGCGCCGCCACCAGAGTATCGACGTAGCCCGCCTCCAGAAGTTTCTGTACAACTCGTCGCGGGATCTGCTTGCCGTTCGCCTGCCAAGCCTCACGCGTTGTCCGTTTCACCTTCTCCACATCGATCCGCTGGATCGGCGAATTGGAGTTGAAGTCGCCAGCCAGAAGATGCGGCCGCCCGGCCCGACGGTGCGACTCGAAAATGCCCAGCAGCACCGCCAGCTCGCGCTCGCGCTCGGCCTCATCGGCTTCCAACGCGCGGGCACGCAGATGCACTGCGCCCATGATCCACTCGCCCCCGCCCGGCGCGCGAATCGTCGCTTCCAGCAGGCAGTCGGGCTTGTCATGCACTGCGCCGTGGTTGATCGATTCGACCATCGCCCAACGGCTGAGCACCGCCGCCGTGTGTTGGCGGCCTTGCCCAATAATGCTCTCCATGTCGAGCCGCTTGGCGATGCGCTCCACCACGTCGCCGTTATCTGCCTCGATCAACACCACGACGTCCGCCCGCTGGGCTTCGATTATCTCGGCCAGCGGATCGGCACGACCCAAACCACCATCCAGAATGTTATAGCTCACAATTCGCATAAAACTGGAGGCATCGATTCGGCCCAGACACATCTTATCGGGCCAAAGCGTTATTCGGACTCGCTTGTTCTGTGAAATCGTTTGCTCACACAACCACGAATTGTACAGTTTACCCGTACGTGGTTGGATGTCACGTACCGGCCAGCAGTCACTCCCAAGGAGAGCTCCATGAGTCGCCAACTCATCGGCCAGTTGTTAAGCCGCATGGGGAAACTCAGCTTGATCGATATTGATGAGATACTTGTAGAACAGGCTGTCACCCACAAACAGTTCGGAGAAATCGCCCTGTCGTGGGGACTCTGTGACCCGGAGCACATCGGCGAAGCCTGGTGCAACCAGTTGGCCGATGGGATTCAACACGTCGACCTCGAGAAGGTCGGCGTCGACGCACAGGCGACCCAATACCTCACCAGCAACCTCGCCAGGCAACTGGGCGCGATTCCCATTCGCATTCTCGGCGATCTGGTCGTCGTGGCCACCGGACACACACTGAACAGCGTCGAAGTGGCCGAACTCTCGCGCACCGTCGGCAAGCAGATCCGCCTCGTCACCGTGGACCCGGCGCAGCTCCAGAGCGCCCTGCAAACCTACTACCCCGACCAAGCGGCCGCATAACCAGCCAAAATCACCCATTCGGACCCATCACCATCTGCCGATCAACCGTCCGGACCCGACCAGCCAGGCTCTGCTGTTGGACGAGCCTCTCCCGGTTGCCCCAGTTCAGGGCGCCGCCGTCAGCGCCACTTCAGGTCGAGCGTTTGCCCGTTCTGCGGATGGTTCGCCTTGAGGCAGTGCAGTTCAAACGAAGCCCCGTCCGCGCGGAGCGTCGCGGCCACATACCCATTCGGTCGCTCGGCGTTGAACACCCACGCGGTCGGCGGAAGGTTCACCAGGTGCAGGCCCTCCCGGTCGGCGTGCTGCCAGACGTGCGTGTGCCCATAAATGCACATTTTCACATTCTTCCGTGGCAATATCACCTCCATCAACGCCCGCGTGTCGATCAGCCCGCTGACTTTGGCCATCGCGCCATCCACGCCCGACTTGCCTTCGGTCACGCTCGGAATCCGCGTCAGCTCGTCCGGGTTGTGGTGGAGCATGACGATCGCCGCCTTGTCGGCATGGGCATCCAGCGACCCCGCCAGCCACCCAACCTGCTTCTCGCCCAGCCGGCCAGGCGTTTGGTTGGTCACCACCAGCGAATCAAGCAGGTACCAGTTCGCGAACGGGGTGCCGACGAGCATGACCTGCCGGTCACTGACACTTGCCTGACGCGACCCGTCGATCGGCATGACGCTGCCGAAGTTCTCGCGATGGTCGTGGTTGCCCAGCGCCATGTGGACCGCAATGCCTTCCTGGCGAAGCGGACCAACGGCCTGCGTCAGCGTCATGTAGTCGTCGTACCGGCCTTGCAGGTAGACGCAGTCGCCGCACACGAAAGCCTTCGACGGCAGCGTCGCTTGCGCAAGGATGTGCCGCGAAACCTGCTCAAAATTCTCCCACGTGTTGACCTTGCCGTCATGGAACCACCTGCGGTCGTAGTGGATGTGGGTGTCCGACAGCAGGACAAACCGATTGGGATCCGATGGCCGCGGGTCCCGAACCATGTGCGAGCAGCCGGCAAGAATCGACGCGGCCGCGGCAGCCGAGGACGAAAGAAAGCGCCGCCGCGAGATCGGCGGAAGTGTGATCGGCATCGTGCTCCTTTCCCCGGCACGATCATACTCAGTCAGCAATAACGATGCGAGAACCAAACGCTCCTGCCGCAACCGCAGCACGCCACCGCAACGCATACCACATGCGCGGGATCAATGGCCGCGGATCACCTGCAGCAGTTGCGCTGCGATACGCGGGGCCAGCGGAGCGGTCAAAGCCCCCGCAACGCAGAACAGCAGGAGGTACATCGTGATGACGGCGCCGCTCGATTCGAGCGTTTGCATGGCGGCGGCGTACCTATGGCTGAAACTGGCCAGCACTCGCGACCCGTCCAGCGGCGGAATCGGGACCAGGTTGAACAACGCCAGGTGCACGTTCACGATGCCAAAGACCCAGAGCAGGTATTGGAAGTTCTGCGCTTGCAGCGGCAGCTCGGCAGTGGCGCGAGGATCCAAACGCTGCCACAGCCCGACTGCCGCGATCGCCAGAATCGCCAGCAGAATGTTCGAGGCGGGCCCCGCCGCCGCCACCAGCGCTGAACCGTACCGGCCACGCAGCCGCCGAGGATCCACCGGCATCGAGCCCCACGCAATCCCCGCAACCAGCAGGCAAATGATGGATACAGGCGTGATGTGCGCCGCCGGGTTGAGAGTCATGTGGCCCGTTTCAATCGGCGTCCGGTCGCCATGGACAATCGCGATGACGCCATGAGCAAGCTCGTGAAGACAAATGCTGACAATGACCGTAATGCAGACCGCCAGAAAAAAACGAGGATCGCTAAAAAGCTCCTGGATGAACATCATGGAATTGTAACCCGCCGACAACCGCAGGACGAGATGCCACAAAATCGGCGGATGCTGACTTCTCGCACTTCCAGCGCCGTGTTTCCAGTTCCATTCGAGTTTCGGATTTCGCGCTTCGAGTTTCCTCCACCCCGCTTCCACCCAATGGTTGAACTTCCTTCTTGACACCCCCGCCCCCGCCAAGTATTCACCCCTTTTCTCGTACGCGCCCCCAGGCGTGCCGAACATACGGGCTTCATTTGGAGTATTCAACGAATCATGAAATTCGACGGCAAAATTCTCATCATCGGCCTCGGCGCGGTCTCCCGCTGTGCTTTCCCTCTTCTGCTCAAACACCTCCAGATGGACCGCAAACGCATCACCGTGATGGATTTTGCCGATGTCCCCGCCGCCAAACACGTCACCGACGCCGGCGCTAACTTCGTCAAGGAAAAAATCGTCCAGGAAACCATGGGCCAGCAATTGGCCAACTACGTCGGCAACGGCGACATCATCATCGACCTCGCCTGGAACATCGGCTGCTCCGATATCCTCCAGTGGTGCCATGACAACGGCGTACGCTACGTCAACGCCTCCGTCGAAATCTGGGACCCCTACGAAGGCGCCGCCAACCGCACCCCCACCCAGCGAACCCTCTACTACCGACACATGCGCCTCCGCGAAATGTTTGCCACCTGGAAAAACGGCAAAGGCCCCACCGCCGTCATCGACCACGGCGCCAACCCAGGCCTCGTCCAGCATTTCACCAAGGAAGCCCTCGAAAACATCGCCACCCAATGGCTCATTGACTACAACCTGCCCTCCGCACGTCGCGACCAGATCCAGGACGCACTCAAGAGCAAAGCCTACAACAAGCTCTCCATGCACCTCGGCGTCAAGACCATCCACATCTCCGAACGCGACACCCAAATCACCAACCAGCCCAAGCAAGTCGACGAATTCGTCAACACCTGGTCCATCGAAGGCTTTCGCGAGGAAGGCGTCGCACCCGCAGAAATGGGCTGGGGAACCCACGAACGTTCCCTCCCCCCACGCGCCCAACAACACCAGCAAGGCCCACAAAACCAGATCTGCCTCGCCCAGATGGGCTGCCGAACCTACGTCCGATCCTGGGTCCCCGATTACGAAATCGTCGGCATGGTCATCCGCCACGGCGAAGCCTTCTCAATCTCCGAACACCTCACCGTCTGGAACCGCCACACCCCCATCTACCGCCCCACCGTCCACTACGCCTATTGCCCCTGCGACATGGCCATCGCCAGCCTCTTCGAACTCCACATGCGCAACTACGAACTCCAGCCACGCCTCCGCATCATGGACGACGACATCACCACCGGCCAGGACATCCTCGGCTGCCTCCTCATGGGCCACGACTACAAATCCTGGTGGATCGGCTCACTCCTCGACATCGACGAAACCCGCCGCCTCGTCCCCTACCCCGGCCAAAACGCCACCACCCTCCAAGTCGCCTGCTCCGTCCTCGCCGCCGTCCTCTGGATGATCGAAAACCCCAACGAAGGCGTCAACCTCCCCGAACAACTCCCCCACGACTTCATCCTCAAGCACGCCAAGCCCTACCTCGGCCCATGGTACAGCAAGCCGGTTGACTGGACTCCCCTGAAGAACTGGTCGCACTTGTACGAAAAATTCGGCACGCCGCGGCCGAAGGAAGAAGACCTCTGGCAGTTCAACACCTTCCTGATGAACAACCTCAGCGGCATGGCTTATTAGCGGCCCAAATTAATCATTGACGCGACCATGGCCGATGTATATCCTATTGTATATACAGCAGGAGTACATCGGCCATGACTGTTACAGTCCAGAAATGGGGCAATTCCCTCGGCGTCCGGATCCCCAAATCCGTCGCCCAGCGAGCCAAGCTCAACAAAGGCTCCCAAGTCGAAGTCGCGGTCGAGGGCAACCGCATCGTGCTCAAGCCTGTGGAAGTACCCTCACTCCGCGAACTCCTGGCCCAGATCAAACCCGCCAGCCGTCCGCAACTCGTCGACTGGGGCATGCCCCTGGGAAAAGAGGCCTGGTAATGCCCAGGGTCACCTGCCCAAGCCGCGGCGACATCGTTTGGCTCGACTTTGACCCCCAAGTGGGCCACGAACAAGCCGGCCGCCGTTCCGCTGTGGTCCTCTCCCACCGCGAATACAACCTCAAGACCGGCCTGGCTATCGTCTGCCCCATGACCAGCAAGGTGGACAAGGGCTGGCCCTTCACCGTCAAAGTCGCCGAAGACAGCGGCGTCATCGCCGATCAGGTCAAATGCATCGACTGGCGAGGCCGCCGCGCCGAGATCAAAGGCCGCCTCCACGACGCCACCCTGCAACAGGTCATCACGACATTCGCTCGACTCATCCTTCCGATCAGTCAGTAGCACCTCACCCCCCCTCCTCTATCCCAAAATGCTCCTTCAATATCCCCGCAACCTCCCGCTCCTCAATATCCCGAACCACCCGCCTCCCCTCATGCGTCACAATCAGCCGATTCCCCATCAACGTCACCCGCCCCGTCCGCGTCCCCAGCGTGCAGAATCGCAGCCGCACAAATGACGAGTCCGGCGACGTCTGCTGCCACAAACACGTCGCCGCAAACTCCCCCAGCCGACGCGGCTTCAACGTGAAAATGTACTCCCGGAACCACTCCCCCTCCAATAGACGCTTCTGGTAAACCGTAATCTCCTCCCGGCTACGCCCCAGACGATACGAACACCGAAAATCCGCCTGCTCCCCCTCCTCATCCAACTTCAGCGGCAAACGAAACGAACTCCCAAACCCCACATCCGCCAACCACCGCTCCGGCGTCTTCACCAGCAAAACCAAATGGTCAAACTCCGGCCCCAGAACCCCGTCCTCCCCGATCACCCGCGCCGACAACAACGTCACATCAAACCCCAAATTCACCAGCAACGCCGCAAACAATCCATTCAACTCATAACAAAAACCACCACGCCCCTGCTTCACGATCTTCTCATAAAACGCCCCCACCTCCAGCCTCACCCGCCGCCCCTTCATGATATCCAGATTCTCAAACGGAACCGCCAGAATAAACGCCTCGTGCAACGCCCGAAGCGACCCCGCTCCCGCCTCCCGCACCCCACAATACCCGATCCGCCCCAACACCCCTTCCACCTTGCCTGGACCAAGCTCCAACCCCGCTACAACACAACCAGGCCGCCCATCGCCCACCTTCTCCGTCATACCGGACATCTCCCATCCCACCTCCGCTCCCATTCACCCCCTAACCACCGTCCCATCATTCGCGACCTCGCCACCACACCCCCACTCAACACAAACCACTGACAACTGACAACTCCCAACCGACCACTACACCACAATCACCTTGGCCGGCGGAATCCCATTGAAATGCAACGCGCTCGCGCAGCTATACGCCCCGATATTCGGCACATACACCACACTCCCAACATCCAATTCCGGCATCTCCTCGCTCAACGATATCGTGTCAAACGAATCGCACGTCGGCCCAGCCAATATGCTCGCATACTTCTGCGTCGTCACCAACGTCCGAAACTCATACTTGCAGTGGTCGAACACGATCCCCGAAAAATCACCATATACCCCATCGTCCAGGTAATAGTAGTTCTTATTATTCCGAATCGACCGCCCCACTACCCGCGTAATCAACATCCCCGCCGGACCCACCAACGCTCGACCAGGCTCCGCAATGATCTCAATCTCCTTATCAAACAGACGATCCAACTCCCGCCTCATCTGCCCCGCCATCGTCTCAACGCCCACCGTGTCGCTCCTGAAATGCCGAATCGGAAAACCCCCACCAATATCCACCATCTTGATCGGCAGCCCTCGCTCCTTCGCCTCCCTCACCAGCCGCGACGCCTGCTCAAACGCCCGCTGGTAGCTCTCCATATTCGTACACTGCGACCCCACATGAAAACTGATCCCCTCCGGCCTTAGACCCAACGCCTTCGCCTTGGCCAGCATCGGCACCATCTGCTCTTCATCCGCCCCAAACTTCAGCGACAGCTCCACAATGCTCCCCAGATTCCCCACCTTCAGCCTCGCCAAAACCCGGCACCCAGGCGCATGCTTGGCGATCTTGTACAGCTCCGGTTCATTATCAAACGTCACAAAATCCACACCCGCCTTCGACGCATACTCCAACGCCTCAGGCCTCTTGATCGTATTCGCAAAAATAATCCGGTTCGGCTTGATCCCCTGCGCCAAACAATGCCGAATCTCCCCCTCGCTCGCCACGTCAAAACACCCGCCCAGATCACGGAACGTCTTGATCACATCCGGATGCGGGTTCGCCTTGATCGCATAGTACAGCTTCACCCGCGGCAGCAGCCTCGCAAACCGCTTGTACTCCTGCTCCAAAACCCGCCTGTCGATCACCATCAGCGGCGTCCCATGCAGCTTCACCAGCGCATTGATCCGCTTCGGCAGATTCATCTTCATGATGCTCGCCGGAGTCTTGTGAACCCCCGCCAGCACAAACTGCCGCTCATTCAGCAACGACGGCGCACTTCCCTTCGCCGCGCCGTTGCTCCCCGCCGACCCGGTCTGACGTGATGTTCCGTTCTTCAAACCCGCCAGACGCGAATGTCCCATCCCGTTCCGCAATGAAGCGCGTAGATCTGTTTTCAACTCATTTTCCCTCTGCCTGCCCAGTGGTTCCTTCTGTCAACAGTTCGCGAATGCACCTACTATGCAATCAACTCGCCCCTGCTGTCAATAAATACTCTCCATTCCAACATCCAGTTCGCCCCTCGCCCACATCCTCTGCCAACGCCACACCCCCGACAAACCGCTCTTTCCCTCTCGCCCCGCACCCCGTTTGACCTCCACCCCCAACAAATGTATAGTTCCACACCAGACCTGATTCGGGTATGGTTCATCCCGACGACGACCACCACAACTCCGGCCCAACTCGACGGACGCTGATCTCGTCATGACCAACCCGATATCGACGACTCCGCCCGGCTGAGCCGGGCGGTTTTGTTCCATAAACCCCCAACGCCTTGACGAAAAACAGCATACACGCCCAGAAACTGGAGCAACCAATGGCCTCGATCAAATTGCCCGACGGAACCATCAGAGAAACCCCCGACAACACCACCATCCTCCAATTCGCCGAGTCCATCGGCAAACGCCTCGCCCAAGCCGCCATCGCCGCCAAGCTCGACGGCACAGTCGTCGACCTCTCCACCCCACTCACAGGCTCCCACGACCTCCAAATCCTCACCGACCGCGACCCAGACGCTCTCGTCGTCCTCCGCCATTCCTCTGCCCACGTCATGGCTCAGGCCCTCCGCCATCTCTACGGCCTCGCCGTCCAATACACCATCGGACCCGTCATCGACAACGGCTTCTACTACGACTTCCAACTCCCCGCCCCCATCTCCGCCGATGACCTCCCCAAAATCGAAGCCGAAATGCAGAAAATCATCGACCAGCAAATCCCCTTCCAACGCGAAGAAGTCCTCGCCGACGACGCCACATCGCGCATGAAGAGCGAAAACCAACACTTCAAAGACGAAATCATCTCCGAACTCCAACAGCAAGGCGAAAAAAACCTCTCCCTCTACCGCCAAGGCGATTTCCTCGACCTCTGCCGCGGCCCACACATCCCCCACACCGGCAAAATCAAAGCCTTCAAGCTCCTCTCCGTCGCCGGAGCCTACTGGCGCGGCGACTCCGACCGCGAACAACTCACCCGCATCTACGGCATCGCCTTCTTCGACAAAAAACAGCTCGACGAACACCTCAAGATGCTCGACGAAGCCAAAAAACGCGACCACCGCTTCCTCGGCCCTCAACTCGGCCTATTCACCATCGACGACGCCGTCGGACAAGGCCTCGTCCTCTGGAAACCCAAAGGTGCCATCGTCCGCACCGAACTCCAAAAATTCATCGCCGAACACCTCCGCCGACAAGGCTATTCCCAGGTCTTCACACCCCACATCGGCCGCCTCGGACTCTACAAAACCTCCGTCCACTACCCCTACTACCG
>JAPLNB010000133.1 GCA_026693085.1 Planctomycetota bacterium
CGCCATCTCCTCCGAAAAGCCCATCAAGAACAAGATCGGCCTTAAGTCCCGCGACCTCGCCTTCTTCCGCGACCTCCTGCTCGCCAAACGCCGCGAACTCGTCGGCGACGTCCACTCCATGGAACAGGAAGCCCTCCAAACCGTCGGCGGCTCCAACCTCTCCAACCTCCCCATCCACATGGCCGACATGGGCACCGATAACTACGAACAGGAATTCACCCTGGGCCTCGTCGAAAAGGACCGCCAACTCCTCCGCGAAATCAACCTCGCCCTGTCCAAAATCCGCGACGGCTCGTACGGCATCTGCGAAGGCACGAGCAAACCCATCACCCGCGCCCGGCTCGAAGCCCAGCCCTGGGCCCGCTATTCCATCGAGTACGCCCGCCGAATCGAAAAAGGAATGGGCCACCGTTAAACTCACCCCCATGCCCCGCACCTCCAATCCCCACGCCTTTTCGTGCCAGTTCGTTTCGCAGCGGCCCGCAGGGCTGCTATCGCACAGCTTCTTCGCCCCTTGATCGCCATGCCCTCTCCCCTGACCGAGAACTTCCGCTCGCCCGTCGCCCTCGCCCGCTTCTTCCTCACCACCCTGGTCGGCTTCTCGCTCGACCTCTGGACCAAAGCCCTGGCCTTCCAAGTCCTGGCCACCTACCCCGATGGCCGACTCGCCTCCAAAGTCTACCAACTCATCCCCGGCTACCTCCATTTCACCGTCACCACCAACACCGGCGCCGTCTTCGGACTCGGCCAAGGCCAACGCGCCCTCTTCCTCCTCGTCTCACTGGCCGCGATCGCCTTCCTCACCTACCTCTTCGCCACCAGCGACAACCAGCGCTTCTACCAATTCATCCTCGGCATGCTCCTGGCGGGCGTGCTCGGGAACATGTACGACCGCTTTGTCTTCGGGCACGTCCGCGACATGATCCACGCGCTCCCCCGCTACCCGAAGCTCTTCCCCTGGATCTTCAACGTCGCCGACGTCCTCCTCTGCACCGGCGTCGGGCTGCTCCTGATCTACTCCCTCCTCCACCCCCGCCACGCCCCACCCCCGCGCAACCCATCGTGCCCTCCTTCCTCCAATTGACAATTTGAACACCCAATGCCCCTCCCCCCCCCACAAGTTCTCATGCAACGCGCGCTGCACCTGGCCGCCCAAGCCCGCGGCCGCGTCGAGCCTAACCCCCTCGTCGGCTGCGTCATCGTCAAATCCGACCGCATCATCGCCGAAGGCTACCACCACCAGTTCGGCTCCCCCCACGCCGAGCCTACCGCCCTCGCCGCCGCCACCGAATCCCCCGCCGGCTCCACCGTCTACGTCACCCTCGAACCCTGCTGCCACGCCAATAAAAAGACCCCGCCCTGCACCAAGGCGTTGATCCAGGCCCGCGTCGCCAAGGTCATCGCCGCCTGCCTCGACCCCAACCCCGAAGTCTCCGGCAAAGGCCTCGCCCAGCTCCAATCCGCCGGCATCCAAACCGAAGTCGGCCTGCTCGAACGAGAAGCCCAGCAGCTCAACGCCCCCTTCTTCGCCACCACCCTCCACCACCGTCCCTACATCACCCTCAAATGGGCCCAAACCGCGGACGGCAAAGTCGCCGGCCCCGCCGGCGCTCGCCTCCAGATCACCAGCCCCCCCGCCACGCATCTGGTCCACCAACTCCGCGGGCGCTGCGACGCCATCCTGGTCGGCATCAACACCGTCGTCAACGACGACCCCCTCCTCCTCGCCCGCCACGTTGAAACCCCTCGCCCACTCCTCCGCGTCGTCCTCGACAGCACCCTCGCCATCCCTCTCACCAGCCAACTCGTCCAATCCGCCGGCCAATCCCCCGTATTGATCCTCACCTCCCACTCCGCCCACACCCAAAAACCCGACCACGTCCGCGCGCTCACCACGCTAGGCGTCGAACTCGCCCCCCTCCCCGCCGACTCCACCGGCCACATCCCCCTCCCCACCGTCATCGCCTATCTCGCCCTCCGCCCCATCACCCACCTCCTCGTCGAGCCCGGCCCCACGCTCGCTCAAACCTTCCTCTCCCAAAACCTCGCCGACCGCATCTGGATCTTCCGCTCCCCCACCCAGATCGGCGACCCCACAGCCCCCACCGCCATCCCCGTCCCCTACCCCCCCACCGCCAATCTCCCCATCGGCCCCGACACCCTCACCGAATACCTCAACCCCCACGGCCCCGTCTTCTTCTCCGCCACCCCCTCACCAGATATCCAACTGATTCACAGCAATAATCATTGATAAAAAAAGGAACGGGAGGTGTTTTCCCGCATGACCGGTGAATATCAGCAGATTGTGCTGGTTGACTTCGACACAAGCCCGCGGCGGCGGACGGTGGTGGCGACGGTGATGGTGGTCGCGGAAAAGAGCTGCGTCCCCTTATCTGCGCCTTTGCTAACGTTCCAAGGAGTTGAGCACTGTACCGGAGACCAAAAACCCGGCGACGAACCACAAAGGCGACCACCACCCAGTACCGATGACGAGGAACGCGACTACGGCAACGAACAGGAGAGCAAAGACCAAGGGCAGAATCCAAGCTATCTCACCGCGCCGGCCGGAGGCACCAACCCTCGCAACCCACGCCAACGGCACCATCAAAACCAAGCCTGCAATCAGCCATCCCATCGTCGTTCCTCCATGTGAAAATGTTGCCGTTCGGGCCCGTCCTCGGTCAGTCCGCGTATTATACCGCCAGGCTCGGCCCCACCAAGGACCGAGTTGACTTCTTGCTGCCGATGATTGCCTGTGAGCGATGAAAACCGCGACGGGGACGGTTTCTCATCTCAATGCCCCGGCAGCACCCCCACCAGCCGCTCCACCTGCTCCTCCGTATTGTAAAAATGCGGCGACACCCTCAGCCGCCCCTCCCTCACCGCAATCTCAATCCGCTCCTCTTTCCTCAGCCGCTTCCAAATCTCCTTGTGGTCGTGTTTCGACGATACAAAGCTCACAATCCCGCTCCACTCCCCCTGGCCGCGCGGGCTGACCACCTGATACCCCTTCCGCCGAACCCCCTCAATCACCCGCTCCGTCAACAACTTCACCCGCTCCGCTACCCTCTCAAGCCCCACCTCTGTGAGCAATTCGATCGAAGCCTTCATCCCCAGCAGCCCCGCCACATTATGCGTCCCGCACTCAAACCGCCCCGCATCCGGCTTCAGCGTGAAATCATAATGCCCATAATCATCCGCGTTGATCACATTCATCCACCCCACAATCAATGGCCTGATCCCCGAGAGCAACTCCTTACGACAATAAAAAATCCCCGCCCCCTCAGGCCCCAGCATCCACTTATGCCCGTCCGCCGACAGAAAATCGATCCCCATCCCCACCACATCGACCGGCAACACCCCCACCGACTGTATCGCATCCACGCAAAACAGCTTCCCTTTCTCCCGACACACCCGACCCACCGCCGCCAAATCATGCCTCTGGCCGCTGGCAAACTCCACATGCGACAACGCCACCAGTCTCGTCCGCGGATGCTGCGTCTGCTCCAATATCCGCTCCAACCTCACGCGCCTGGCCCCATTCTCCCCCGTCTCCTCCGGCACCATGACCAACTCCACCCCAAAGCGTTTGGCCACATTCATCCACGGGTACACATTGGCCGGATACTCCACCCCCGTCGTCACAATCCGATCCCCCGCCCGCCAGTCGATCCCGCCCGCCACCGTCGCGATCCCCTCGCTCGTATTCTTCACAAACGCGATCTCTTCCCTTTTGGCATTGATCAGCCTCCCCGCCACCCCCCGGAGCCTCTCGATATCCTTGAACCAATCCGTCCCCAGATACGCCCCCTCCTCCGCCTCCCGCGCATACTTCCGTATCGCCTCGGCCGCCCTCCGCGGCAACGGCGACACCCCCGCATGGTTATAAAAATCCCACCTCCCCAAAATCGGAAACTCATCCACATTCCCAATGTATTCCATGCCCCATCTCTACCACAAATCCCCCCCTCACCGGAACTCCCACTCCCCCATCCCGTCCAACCCACCGTATAATTCCGCCTATGCTCCACAGCACCCCCTCATTGTCTGTCCCCCTGAACCCTCTGCTGCTCCTATCTGTGTTCATCTGTATTCATCTGTGGTTCCTCCCCCCCGCCCTCGCCCAAGACCTCCTCCGCGACACCATCCCCAACATCTGGCTTGATCAGTACATCCCCGAGAAACTCCCCGAGCTCAAATACCCCGCCTATTACACCGACCTCGACAAAGCCAAGGCCCAGGTCTTCGCCGGCCGCTACAAAACCGCCCTGTTCACCCTTCAGTCCGTCACCAAAGGCGACGTAGGTGAAATCGCCTCCGTCAAAGCGTCCGCGCTTGCCGCCGTAGGCCGCCGCGAAGAAGCCCTCTCCATCCTGTCCACCCCCAACCTCCCCCCCCGCCCCAGTCTCGAGGTAAAAAAAGCCCAGATCCTCGCCGACCTCGGCCGGCTCGACGAAGCCGCCACCCTCCTCAAATCGCTCCTCCAAACCGAACCCGACTCCCTCCCCGCCCACTTTTACCTCGGCCAGATCTCCGAACAAAAAGGCGACCTCGACACCGGCAAATCCGCCTACGAATGGATCCACAAGACCTACTACGACCCATGGCAAGGGCAAGGCTTCAAGGAGTTCGACGACGCCGAGCAAGTCACCCTCATGGGCCGCGCCTTCGACCGCTACGCCACCCTGACCGGCGCCTACGCCAACAACCCCCGCCTCAATAACCTCATCCTCAAAGTTTTCGTCCAGGCCTACGACATCATCGACCGCACCTACTACCCCGCCCACGTCGCCGCCGCCGAATTCTTTCTCTCCCGCGGCGACACCAAGCAGGCCACCGATGAACTCAAACCCGTCCTCGCCGCCAACCCCAACGACCCCACCGCCCACAAGCTCCTCAGCCACATCGCCATCGGCACCTTCAACTTCGACGGCGCCGACCAACAAATCGCCGCCCTCCGCGCCGTCGATCGCAACAGCGTCGAAGCCGACCTGCTCGAAACCCGGACTCTCCTCCAGCAGCGCCGCCCCAAAGACGCCGAACGCCCCGTCAATCGCGTCCTCGGCCAACAGCCCAACAACATCGAAGCCCTCAGCCTGCTCGCCTCCGCCTCCGCCCTCCAATTAAAGGAGGACAAAGTTAAAACCCTCCTCGCCCAGGTTGAGAAACTCGATCTTAACAACGCCTCTGCCTACTTCGAACTCGCCGACGCACTCGGCGCCATGCGTCAATACCCCAGCGCCGAGAAAATGTACGAAATTGCCATCGACCGCGCCCCCTGGTGGACCGCCCCGCGCAATGGCCTTGGCCTGCTGCTCACCCAGTCCGGCGACGAAGACAAAGCCAAGATCGTCCTCGATGCCGCCTACGCCCTTGACCCCTTCAACTTCCGCACCACCAACTACCTCATCCTCCTCGACAAGCTGGCCAAGATGGCCCGCAAGGAAACCGACCACTTCATCATCCTCTACGACGCCCAACAAGACCCCATCCTCGCCGACTACTTCGCCGACTACCTCGAAAGCGTCTACAAAGCCGTCTGCTCCGATTTCAGGTACGAGCCGCCCGTCAAGACCATGATCGAGGTTTTCCCCACCCACGACGCCTTCTCCGTCCGCACCACCGGCTCACCCTGGATCGGCACCGTGGGCGCTTCCACCGGCCGAGTTATCGCCATGGTCGCACCCCGTCGCGGCAAGAACACGCTCGGCCCATTCAACTTCGCCCAGGTCCTCCGGCACGAATTCACCCACACGGTCACCCTCGCCGCCACCGAAAACCGCATCGGCCACTGGCTCACCGAAGGCCTCGCCGTCGCCGAAGAGCACTCCCCCATTCGCTTCGAATGGGCCCAGATGCTCTACCACGCCGCCACCCAAAAACAGCTCTTCTCCATGGACGACCTCACCTGGGCCTTCGTCCGCCCGAAGAAACCTCAAGACCGCCAGCTCGCCTACGCCCAATCCTTCTGGACCTGCCAATACATCGAGGGAAAATGGAGCCGCGACGCCCTTCTCCAGATGATGGCCGCCTTCAAATCCGGCAAGACCCAGGAACAAGTCTTCCAGGACGTCCTCAAGCTCACCCCCGCCGCCTTTTCCACCGAATTCTTCGCCTGGGCCGAGAAACAAGTCCAAGGCTGGGGCTACGACCCGGAAACCACCCAGAAAGCCAACGAACTCACCAAGAAAGCCGAATCCCAGACCGAGTCCCGCCAGTTTGCCGACGCCGTCCAAACCTGGGAAGAGGTCGCCAAACTTCACCCCATGGCCCCCCTGGCCCCTCAGCGACTCGCTGGGCTCTACCTCACCAAAGACAGCTACAACCCCCCAAAAGCCGCCGAGCACCTCCTCCGCCTTAACGCCGTCTCCCTCAAGGACAACCGCTTCGCCAAGCGCCTCTCCCGCCTCTACCTCGACGACCTGAAGGACCTGCCCAAAGCCCAGCAATACGCCACCGATGCCCTCCACATCGAACCCTACGACCTCGACGCGCACGAACTCCTCGCCGCCATCTTCGAAAAAACCAACAACGCCCCCGCCCTCGCCCGCGAACGCCAAGTCATCCCCGCCCTCAAACAATGGCTCGCCGACAACCGCAAATCCACCCTGATTTCAGAGGACAAAAGGTAGCTGGGCTTGGCCTCCTGATTCATCATTCATCATTCATTTATCATTGGTTCTCATGGACCCCAAAACGCTCACTCTCGCCGCCTTCCAGCAGCACATCTTCAACAAGTATGAAAAGGTAGACCGCGCCCGCGGCACGCCCAAGACCTTCCTCTGGTTCATCGAAGAGATTGGCGAGCTCGCCACCGCCCTCAACGGCGACGACCGCGCGAACCTCGAAGAAGAATTCGCCGACGTCATCGCCTGGCTCTGCACCCTCGCCAACATCAACGACATCGACCTCGCCGCCGCCGTCGCCAACAAATACCTCGGCGAAACCCCCCCCGAAGGCCACAAGTAACTCGCCGCCCGCAAAACCCGAAACCCGGAAACCAACTCCCGCCTCCCGCGTCTATTACATTCGTTCCGCCTAATCCGCGCACATCCCGGGATGCGCCTCATGGGCATACTCTGTTTCCAATTGACGCTCCCCACCGATGCTCGTACATTTGACCAACATGCGACTGACGCTGGCGGGGTTCATCCTTCTGGTCCTCTGCTCGCCAGGCTTGGCCCAGCCCGCCGAAGGCGAAGTCGAGTCCATCGGCTTTGATGGCTACTACCGGCCAAACGCCATCGTCCCCATGAAACTCCGCCTCCGACCCAAGATCGGCACCCCCGCCACCTACAAGCTCGCCATCCTCCAGGAAGACATGGACCGCGACCGCGTCCTCTACTCCCGACCGTTCACCCTCAACGGCAACCCCGAAGGCGGCCGCCTGGAGGAAAAAGTCTGGGTCTACTTCCTCCCCCAACCCCGCGACCTGCGCTCCGCACAATCGCCGCAAGAGCTCACCAACGTCATCCGCATCTTCCTCTGCACACCCGTCGGCCGCCAAATCGTCCAAATCCCCATCCTCCCCGGCGCTCCACTGCTCAAGGACCTCGACCAGCCCAACCAGATCGGCGGCACACGCGGCACACGCCTCATCCTCGCCATCGGCAACTCCCAATCCCGACCCGTCCGCACGATCTACGAACACGCCCGCGGCATCCTCGAAGAAACCGTCTTCCAGCCCGTCTCCATCGCCGACCTCCCTGAAAGCGTCCTCGGCTACCAGGCCGTCGATGCCATCGTCTGGCTCAATGCCGACCCCGCCGAACTTGCCGCCAAACCCGACACCTCCGCCGCCATCCAGGAATATGTCAAGAACGGCGGTCATCTCGTCGTCTGCCAAAACCCCCTCGCCTGGCAAAAAACCGTCGACAGCCCCCTGGGCGATCTCATCCCCGTCACTCCCACCGGCGTCGAAGACGAAAAAGGCCTGGCCTCCCTCCGCAAGCTCGCCGAACTCCCCGACCCCGTCCGCCAAACCGACCGCACCACCGGCAAGGCCCTCATCATCGACCCCTGGGCCGACACCGTCGATAAAACCGTTCCCATCGTCCGCGCCACCCCCAAGCCCGGCGCTTTCATCAACCTCTACCAGGCCTCCGACCCCGCCAGCCCCTACCTCGCTCGATGGATGGTCGGACTCGGCACCGTCGCCTGGACCGCTCAAGACTTCGGCGACCCCGCCGTCCTCTCCATCACCGTCAACCGCTACACCGGCTGGGCCAGAATCTGGGACCGAATCTTCGACTGGCGCAACCAAACCATCACCCTCGACATGGTCCGCAACGACGCCGAAAAGAAAAGGGCCGATACCGTCTACCGCGAAGTGAACGCCGCCACCGACCTCTCAAAATCCTTGCTCCCAGGCATGGAAGCACCCAGCACCGGCGCCGCTCTCGTCGCGCTCGCCGTCGTCTTCTTCATCGGCTACTGGCTCGCCGCCGGACCCGGCAGCTACTTCTTCCTCCTGGCCAAGAAACGCTCCCACTTCAGTTGGATCGCCTTCGCCGCCACCGCCGTCGCCGCCACCGCCCTCACCATGCTCATCGTCAAGCTCGTCCTCCGCGGCCCCCCGGAGCTCTACCACGTCTCCTTCGTCCGCGTCTCCCCCGACTCCGATGCTCTCATCCACTCCCAATTCGGCCTCTACATCAAAAGTGACGGCCTGCAGAAAATTGAACTCAAGGAAGCCGACCCCAAGCGCACCAGCTTCGTCATCCCCTACCCTGGCCATCCTGAGCACATGCAGGACGCCACCGGTTTCACCGCCTACCTCCAATACGAAATCCCCATGCGCGACCGAAACTCCGGCGAAGCCCCCGCCATCAACGTCCCCTACCGCTCCACACTCAAGAAATTCCGCGCCCAATGGACCGGCCGTTTCACCGGCAACATCACCGGGTCCGTCCGCGTCGCCGACGGCAGACTCGCCGGACGACTCACCAACAACACCGGCTTCGACCTCTACTCCGTCTACCTCGCCTACACGCCCTCCCCCAGCCAAAGTCAGGACGACTGGCTCATCCAAATCGATCCTCCCCCCCTCGGTGGCCCCGTCTGGCCAAAAGGCGTCGTCTGGGACCTGGCCGATATCTTCTCCCGCCTCAAGAACATGGGCATCGAAACCAATCAGCCCGGCGCCATCGGCTCCCGTGGCATGCTCAACCGCGCCTGGATGGCCAAAGACATCAAAGGCAACTGGGCCGACCCACTCCGCGGCAAGACCGACGGCACCGGCCTTAGCGAATTCACCGGCCCCGCCGTCCTTCTGAGCCTCTTCGACCGCCTCGAACCCTCTAAAGGCGAAGCCAAGGAGAACGTCTACAACGACCGCTTCGAACTCCTCCGCCGCAGCGCCCGTCACCTTGACGCCTCCGCCGCCGTCTCCTGCGGCCAACTTCTCGTCCTCGCCCAGTCCAACCCCGATTCCCGCGTCCCCAACCCCCTCCCCTTCCCCCTCGAAGTCGAAGGCGCCAAAACCGCCGGCAAAGGCACCACCTTCTACCAGTTCATCATCCCCCTCGAACGCTCCGGCGCCGCCACCCAACCCGCCGAATCCACAGGAACCGACCAATGAGACAAATTCATCCTCCATCATTCATCCTCCATCATTTCCCCTCCGTGTCTCCGTGGTGAATAGTCCAGCAGGGCAACCTTATATGGCCACCGTCATCAAAACCGTCAACCTCACCAAACGCTACGGCACCCTCGTAGCTCTTTCCAACCTCAACCTCGAAATCGAGGAAGGCGATTGCTTCGGTTACATCGGCCCCAACGGCGCCGGCAAGTCCACCACCATCAAGGTTCTCTCCACACTCCTCCAACCCACCTGGGGCGAAGCCCGAATCTGCGATTACGTCGTCGGCTACCAATCCCGACTCATCCGCCCGCTCATCGGCTACGTCCCCGACTACTTCGGCGCTTACGAAGACATGGTCGTCCAGGAATACCTCGAATTCTTCGCCGCCGCCTACAACATCAATGGCCCCGCCCGCACCAAAGTCGTCAACGACGTGCTCGAACTCACTGACCTGGCCAGCAAACGCGACGCCCTCGTCGATGGCCTCTCCCGCGGCATGAAACAGCGCCTCTCCATCGCCCGCGTACTCGTCCACGACCCCAAAGTCCTCCTCCTCGACGAGCCCGCCGCCAACCTCGACCCCCGCGCCCGCATCGAAATCCGCGAACTCCTCAAAGAACTTCGCCGAATGGGCAAAACCATCCTCATCTCCTCGCACATCCTTCCGGAGCTGGCCGACCTCTGCAACAAAGTCGGCATCATCGAGCAAGGCGAACTGCTCTACTCGGGCCCCGTCTCCGACATCATCCGCCGCGCCAAGGCCGGCACGGTGTTGCACGTCGGCGTCGCCACAGGCCAGGAACAGGCCGCCGCTCTCCTCTCCACCGACCCCAACGTCGCCGACGTCCAGCACAACAACGGCTACCTCCAGGTCTCCCTCAAAACCGGCGTCGAAGACTACTCCTTCGTCCCCCACCGCCTCATCCAAGCCGGCTACCGCCTGACATTGCTCAAAGAGGAGGAAGTCAACCTCGAAACCGCGTTCATGCGATTGACGAAAGGAATGGTCCAGTAGAGGGTTCAGGGTTCAGGGTTCAGTGAGGAGTGAAGATGGCAGATTTCTTAAGAGTCGAGGACTTGCAGGTGTATCAGAAGCTGTGCCAACTTCATATCGAGGTCTGCAATCTGGCTCGAGCTTGGCCAACCGAGGAGCGTTTTGAGCTAGCTTCGCAGATCCCCCGCTCTTCCAATAGCGCCCCTGCCAACCTTGCCGAGAAACACAGTGACCGTCACGTGCGAAACAAGATCGAGGGAATCAACCGCGCCCGCGGCGAAGCCCTGGAGACCGTCCACCACCTGTACATCGCGTGTTTGAAGGACTACCTCGACTCACCCACCTATGAGCAGTACCGCAACCGATATCATGAGTGCGTGCGCATGCTCAACGGCCTCGAGAGGACTCTGGAATGTCAACTCCCCGCCTGTGATCAGCGATTCCCCCACCCTGAACCCCAAACCCTGAACCCTGAACCCTGAAAACTCCTATGCTAGGCATCGGAAACTATCTCTGGCGTCTCATCCCCGCCAACCCCATCCTCCTTCGCGTCATCACCGCGGGCGGCAAACGCAAACGTGACCTCATCATCCGCTGCGCCTACCTCGGCGTCCTCCTCCTCCTGGTCATCTTCCTGCTCCTCGGCTCCGCCAGTTCCCTCGCCAACGCCTCCCTCGCCCAACTCTCGATGCAATCCGCCGAAATCTTCTGGTGGATGTCCTACGTCCAGCTCGGGCTCGTCGCTCTTCTTGCCCCCGTCTTCACCGCCAGCGCGATTACACAGGAAAAAGACTCCCAAACCTACGACATCCTTCTCACCACTCCCCTCACCAACGGCCAGATCGTCCTCGGCTCCCTCCTCTCCCGGCTCTTCTTTGTCATCGCTCTGCTCATCTCCGGCATCCCCATCTTCTCCATCACCCAGATGTTCGGCGGCGTCGCCATCCGCGATATCGTCCTCTCCTTCCTCATCGCCGCCTCCACCGCTTTCGTCACCGGCGCTCTCGCTATGGCCGTCGCCGTCTTCAAAGTCGGCACCCGCCGAACCATCTTCTCCTTCTACCTCTGGATCATCCTCTTCCTCGCCATCCCCCTGATCCTCGAAAACATGGGCTATTTCCAGCACCGCTGGCTCTTCACCGGCACGGGCAAAGTCGCGTCCCACATCTCCTGGTTCGCCGGCGTCCACCCCTTCCTCGCCCTCCGCGTCATTTTCGGCGACCCCGCCTACCAACCCCCGGAACTGGCCATGGTTCAAAAATACCCCTGGCCCATCAACTGGTACCTCTCCAGCCCACACACCTTTTACATCACCTTCACCTTCGTCTTCTCCTTCGTCCTCGTCATCCCCTCCATCGTCGCCCTCCGCCGCCTCGCCCAATCCTCCCGAACCCTCCAGCAGTGGTTCCTCCAGCTCATCCACCTCTCCACGGGCGACTCCACCCGCAAGCCCCGCCGCGTCTGGACCAACCCGATCGCCTGGCGCGAAGCCAAGACCAAAGCCTCCGCCACCCGCGCCGTCGCGCTCCGCTACGGCTTCATGGTCCTCGGCATCGCCGGCGCCATCGTCCTGCTCGTCCTCTCCTCCACCCTCGAAACCCCCTCGCAAGTCATCGGCGCCAACGGCTACGACCCCGCCAAAGGAACCGTCCTCATCGTCACCGACGGCCAACCCCAGCCCTACCGCCTCCGCCTCTTTGGCTCCTCCACCACCCCCGCCACCGTCATCAAACTCGGCGACCAGCCGGTCGGCCCCGAAGAACTCCGCGAAGGCCGATTCATCGACGAATTCCTCCCCGACACCACCGGCGGCGTCCGCGCCGTCCACACCATCCGCGTCTCCGAACCCCGCTCGGTCCTCGGCGACCGCCTCACCCGCCAATTCCTCCTCGGCGCCATCATGGTCGAGCTGGCCGTCATCCTCCTGATCCTCACCCAATCCGCCGCCTCCGCCGTCACCCGCGAAAAAGAAGACGGCACCCTCGACCTGCTCCTCTCCTCCCCCATCACCAGCCACTACTACATCTGGGGCAAACTCCGCGGCCTCATCAGCTTCGTCCTCCCCCTCATCGCCGTCCCCGTCGTCTCCATCCTCCTGTTCGTCATCCACGACACCTTCGCCGCTTCCCTCGTCCCCGGCGTCTCCCGCCCCTGGACGGTCTTCCCCGAAGCCGTCCTCGTCCTCCCCGCCACGCTCGTTATGGTCGTCGCGTTCGCCGCCATCCTCGGCATGCAGATGTCCCTCCGGTGCCGCAAGACCGTCATGGCCGTCATGTCCTCCGTCGGCATCGTCGCCGGCATCTGCGGCGCCCTCTGGGCCTGTGGCTCCGGCGCCGCCGCCTCCAACGACTTCGGCCAACCCGGCCTGGTCATCGGCTCCTTCTCGCCCTTCACCCTGATGGCTCTGCTGATCAACCCCGCCGACATCGCCAACAAATCCTTCGGCAACCCCAACGCCTCCGTCGCCGACTCCAGAATCCTGATCTTCTTCTTCGGCTGGATCGCCGCCGCCGCCTACGGCCTGATCGTCTGGGGCATGTACAAATCCATGGTCCGCAACTTCGATATGACCATCCGCAAACAGGCCACCTAAAGGGGTCAGCCACCTAAAGGGGTCACTCCTCATTATTTGAGCCATCCCGGAGTCCGCTGGGAGTGGGTGTTGAGAAGGGATCGCCACATCCTCGATTCATGGTTCTCTCCACTGGAATGGCTTCTTGTCCTTTTCCTGATTTGGCCTCTCTGAATCCTGGGCTCTTGTCAAACGCTTGGATCATCAAGCTGCGACATCCGCCAGTGCTGCAGAGTCACTTGGGGAACTGCCCCTGGATGCTCGGCTGCAATCTGTGCCAGGCACAAGCACAGCCTCTGCGAGCATGGCGCCAGACCCAAACACCGAAGGCTCCTGAGCATCCTTGTCATTCTGAGGTAGTTGTGATTGCATGCCGTCATCCAGTTTTTCGATCGCACATGGAAATCAGGGGCCGTAGCAACTCCCGTGCTGGGGGGCCCCGTCGCCTCACAACGGAGCCCGTAGAAGTGGAGCATGCGCCGACAGCCTCGGCATAAATTCGCCCGGAGAGCAGAGTCCTGGAAAAACCCGAGTTGTGTCTGACGGTCCACGATGGGAGCTGATGGGTTGAATGCGCTCTCTGTCTCCATAGGGAAGAGCCATTGGATGAAATCGTGCGTGCTTTCAATTTCACTGTCAGCAAAGGCAAGAATATATTCCAGCGATCTGCCTTGGTCGTCGGTGCCATCGCCGGCATAGAATTTCACAATATTGCTCGCCATCGTCGCACCTCTAGCCTTAACATCGCTGCCGGACAAAGGCCAGGAGCCGGTGGACTTCCCAGTAAGAGATCGCCGGTGGTGTTGATGCATCCTTCTGATATACGACGATGCGCACTCGCTTGATGTGGTGGCCTGAGGTCGCCTTGAGGCACTCGGCAAAGGCCAATAACATACAGAGAAGCGAAACCGAAGGGCTTAGCCCGCCGTGTCCGCTACCCATCAGGGGAAGGACCAATGTATCCAGTCGTTCGTCGTTCATGACACGGTGAAGCCCTTTTGCAGCTGCGAAGATGTTCGCGGCTTCACATCGTATACCTTCGTTGTCCGTGACACTGGTGACTGCTACGAAAGCCATGCGGATGTCGGTATGGAGCGGCTGGTCGAAGAAAATAGTCGTGCCGATATCGTATCGCACTGGTGCAGACGCTCTCGCTTTGCCCGGCCCCCGTGAAAGAGCGGCACGCTTATCGTCGACCAAGCGAGAGAAGTCGGCCACGTGGTTGGTGAAGCAATGGTTCACGAATCCGCCCAAAGCGGTGCGCGTGTCATGAATGCACTTGTCATCGAAGAGATCATTAGCAGGAAGCGCGACAAGCGCACTCGAAACGCTACCGGCAGACGTCTGTATCTGTCCAAAACAAACCTCTACGCGAGCATGCGCGATAATGGTCTGCAGACCGTGCTCAATCCTATTCACCCTGGCAATCGCGGCCCAAGACAGTGACAGAGGGAGGTGAGGTACCACGTGCCACAGCACGGTGAGGACGATGAAGCACACGCCGACCAGAAAGGACGGCAGGTAGATTGGCCAGATACGAGACACCTGCAACTTCGTGATATCCTGGATAATGAACATGCCGAAGAAGATGAATACAACGCCAACGACCCCGAAAAAGTAAGGGAGCTTCTGTTTGAATAGCTCTTTCATAAAATGCCTCGCAAGTCCCATATGCCCAGACGGCGTTCTGTCGTGGGTATCATCGCCAGAACGCGGGCAGACTGCTACTGTGGCGACCAGTATTCGCGACAAGCCTCGTAGGGCGCGCTTCAGCGCGCGTCGACTACTCCGTACCCCCGGCCCTTCCCCCGCCCCGCCCGATCCCTACAATCACCCCCATGCGTCGCCTTCCTCCCCATCTTCTCGGGTCGCTCAGCATCCTCCTTCTGTTTCTCCCCGGCTGCCAGCCCTTCTCCCCTCCCCCACCCACCCTCCAACCCGCCGCTCCCGACATCCTCCAGAAATCCGTCTACTACTTCGCCAGCCCCGACCTCGAAGGCCGCGGCCTCGGCACCGCTGGACTCGACAACGCTGCCCATTACATCGCCGGCTACTTTCGTGGCCTCGCCCTCCAGCCCCCGCCCGGCCAAGACTCTTATTTCCAAACCTTCACAAAAACCTACGTCACCGCCCCTTCCCCGCAATCCTTCCTCAAACTCGCCGATGCCGCCTACACGCCCGCCGACTTCGTCCCCCTCACCTTCTCCGCCGAAACCTCCTTCGACGCCCCCGTCGTCTTCGTCGGTTATGGCCTCACCCAACGCCCGCAAACCTCTTCCGCCACACAACCCTCCCCCTATGACGACTACGCCGGCGTCAACGTCACCGGCAAGATTGCCCTCGCCATGGCCCTCGAACCCCACGACGAAAAGGGGCGATCTCGCCTGGCCTTCCCTCGAACCCTCGACGCTCGCAGCAAAGCACGTCTTGCCGCCCAGCACGGCGCCG
>JAPLNB010000134.1 GCA_026693085.1 Planctomycetota bacterium
CCCTCCTTCAACAAGTCATTTCTACAAAACGAACCCAATTCCACCACAACCCATTACTGCATCTGTGCTTATCTGTGCCCCATCTGTGGCTCAAGACCACCCTCCGCGTCCTCTACGCCTCCGCGGCGAATACAGCCGAGCATCCAACCTCAAAAATCAAAAACCTTCACCCCCGCCCGACCCGCCTCCGCCACCGTCCTCCTCAACCCAGTCATCCGCATCTCATCGATCACACCCCAGATCCGCCGCTGAACCTCCACCGGCTCCGCGTCCGACTCCTCCACCGCCTCCATCGCCAAATCAAACTCCAAATCCCCGCAGCAAATCAACCCGATCCGATAATCCAACTCCACCCCAGCCACCCCAATCGCCCGCCCCAGCGACTCCGCCGCCTTCTTCCCCTGCCCCCGCTCCGCCAACAACAACCCCAACTGCAACCACCCCTGCCCGCACCCGCTCTCCTCCGCCACCACTTGCCTCAACAGCCCCCTCGCCTCGCCGCTCCGCCCCGCCAACCGCAACAGCATCGCCCGCCTCACCCGCACATCCGTCCACGATGGATGCGCCGCCAACGCCGACTCGTCCCGATCAATCTGCTCCGACACACCCTGCAAATGCAGTCCCGCACCCCCCGCCGCCCCATCCTCTTCACCCTCAATCATCGCCAACTGCGCCATCAACACCGCGCTGTTGTTCGCAATCCGCCCCGCGCTGCCCAAAATCTCCGCCCCTCGCCTCTTGAAACCCGACCGCCTCAGCGCCAGCCCCAACCCCGCGTACGCCTCCACATTCTGATCGTTAATCCCAATCGCACGCCGGAAGTATCCCATCGCCTCGTCAACCCGACCCATCCTCAGCTCATGCCTCGCCAATGCAATGTGGCAATCCAGATACTCCCCATGCAACGAAAGCGCCCTGAAATACTGGTCCCTCGCCCGCTCGTCATCCCCACGCCACGAATACAGGTTCCCCAGCCGCATCCGCAAATCCGGGAAGTGTGGCTGCGCCCCGATCAGCTTCTCCAGCAGACCAATCGCCTCGTCCGTGTTCTCCACCAACTGCAACTGTCTCGCCGCCTCCACCGGCAGCTCCCAACTGTCCGGCTCCAGGCACAACGCCTGCTCATACTCCCACACCGCCTCCGCCCACTTCCCCGTCAACTGCAATACATGCCCCAGACAAATCCGCGCCGTCTGGTCCGCTGGCCAAACCTTCAGAACCTCCCGCAACCCACCCGCCGCCTCCTCCAATTCCCCATGCGCAAGCTCTATCGCCACCAGCCGATGCACCGCAAACAAATCCGTCGGCCGCGACGCCATCGCCAGCCCATACCGGCTCTTCGCCGCCTGCCACTGCCCCGAACGCTCCAGGCAAAAACCCGCCGCGCACAGCAGCACATACCGCGACCACCGACCAACCTCCCATTCGTCGGCCGCCAGCATCACCGCCAATACCGTGTCAATGTGCTCCGCCCCCTGACGGTGCTGACCCAGCAAATCGCACGTCCCCGCCAGCATCAACCGCGCCGCCGCAAACCCCGGCCGCTTCAGCAGCGACTCGATCAGCCGCTTACGCGCAAGCCCCCACTCCTGCCTCCCCAAATGCCATCGCCCCAGCCAGTAAAGATCCCCAGCTTCCGCCTGCCCCAACGCCGACAACGCCGCCAACTGCTCCTGCTTTTCCGACCCGCGCTCAACTATTGCAATATCAAGCAGATGCAGCACACTGCACGGCAATTCCCGACCCATCATCCGCCGATACACACTCATGGATCATCCTTGATCTATCGCACCTCACCCCAACACCTGGGGCGTCCTATGTACTCTGCCCACTATCGGCAAAAGGCAGTACCCAAGTCCAGTCCGTCCGATAATGCACCTTCATGGCACAATCAACGCATCCTTGAACTGCGAACTCAACCGCCCCTTCATCCCCAACGCATCCCCGTACGTCTGCACCGGCCCGCACAGTACCACGTGCAGCCTCCGCTCCGGCCTCTCCTGCACCACCGCCGAAAAACCCTTCCCACGAAGCTCCTTCGACAGCTTGTCCGCCGACCCCGAACTCGCAAACGCCGCTACCTGCACATAGAACCCCCGATACCCCCGACGCGACTGCGCCCGCTCCGCCGCCTCGCTCCCCGAAAACTCCCGCTGCACCATCGCAAACGTCCCGTCCGCGTCCATCCACTTCCCCAATCGCTGCTGGCACAGCCCGATCCGGTACAGCACCCACCCCTTCAAATCACCCCGATCCAGCCGCTGATACGCTTCCTTCCAATAGCTTGCCGCCCCGCCGAAATCCCCCACCCAGTAGCACACATTCCCCAAACTCGTGTGGATATACGCCTCCAACCCCTTGCTCGGCGACAACTCCAGCGCCTGCAGATACTGCGCCTTGGCCCTCCGCAGATTCGCCGCCACTTCCGCATCGTCCCGCTTCACACGCTGCTCGATCGCCCGCCCCCGCAGATACATCGCCTCCGCCGCCCCTCGCCCCTGCGGCTTCTCCTGCAGATACCGGTCCGCCGCCGTCACCGCCTCGTCATACCGGCTTTGCTCCAGTGCCACATACCCTTGGTCCAGACCGGCCTGACTCGGATCATGGCAGCCGGCGGCAGACAAACCCTGCGCCACGATCACCCAAACGAGCCAGTTGCCGTTCGCATATTTCATTGTCGACGTTCGCATCCGTGCCCTTCGTCCGTTATATTCCTGTTTCGTCGAGTCTTTTGCAGGGACCCTTATGCTCTTTGAACCACTCTTCACACTCGCCCGCCAGCGCCCGCAAGACATCGCCGTCCTCGACGACACGGGCTCACACACCTACCAGCAACTCGCCGCCATGGCCGCCGGTCTGGGCATCTACCTCGCCAGCCAAACCTCCCGCCCGCACGTCGGCCTTCTTCTGCCGCCCTGCGCCGCCTACGTCGCCAGTTTCTACGGAACGCTCCTGGCTGGCAAGAGCGTGGTACCCATCAATTACCTTCTGGGCGACCGCGAAATCGCCCACGTCATCCAGGACAGCGCCATCTCCACCGTCATCACCGTTCCCCAACTCGCCCCTCGACTCAAAGACGCCTCTCTCAAAATCATCGACCTCACCCAACTCCCCCAGACACCACCCGCCATCGCCCCCAGACTCCCTTCCCCTCACATCGACGACATGGCCGTCCTCATGTACACCAGCGGCACCGCCGGACTGCCCAAAGGCGTCATGCTCACTTACGGCAACCTCCAATCCGACACCGACGCCTGCATCGAACACGCCAACCTTCAATCCAACTACACCTTCATCGGCGTCATCCCGCTCTTTCACTCGTTCGGCATGACCGCCATGATGATCGCCCCTCTCCAGCTCGGCGCCCCCATCGTCTACATGAACCGCTTCTCTCCCATGGGCACCCTCCAGGCGATCCGGAAACACCCCGTCGCCGTCCTGCTCGGCGTCCCCTCCATGTTCGCCGCCATCCTCCGCATGGAATCCGCCAAACCCGAAGACTTCTCGCAGATCTACGCCGCCATCTCCGGCGGCGAACCCCTCCCCGCCAACCTCCGCACCGCCTGGCAACAACGGTTCGGCCAGCCTGTCTTCGAAGGCTACGGCCTGACCGAGACCAGCCCCGCCGTCGCGCTGAACACCCCCGCCTCCAACCGCCCTGGCTCCGTCGGCAAGACCCTTCCCGGTGTCCAAGTCCGCATCGTCGACGATGACGGAAAACCCCTCTCCATCGGCCAGGCCGGCGAAGTCTGGCTCAAAGGCCCCATGATCATGAAGGGCTACTACAACCTCCCCAAGGAAACCGCCGATGCACTCACCGCCGACGGCTTCTTCAAGACCGGCGACATGGGCAAAATGGACCCCGACGGCTACCTCTACATCACCGGCCGCAAGAAAGACCTCATCATCATCGCCGGCGAGAAAGTCGTCCCCCGCGAAGTCGAGGAACTCATCGTCCGACACCCCGCCGTTGCCGAGTGCGCCGTCGTACCCAAGAAGGACTCCTCCCGCGGCGAAGTTGTAGTCGCCTTCATCGTCCCCAAGACCCCGGACCTCAACCCCGATGAGATCCGCGCGTTCTGCCGCGACCAAGGCCTCCCGCAATTCAAGATCCCCCGCGAAGTCTATCTCATCGCCGAGCTCCCCCGTTCCCCCACCGGCAAAGTTCTCAAGCGCGAACTGGCCGCCAAAGCCAACTCAGAAACGTAGCGATCTTTTCACTCGCTCGTCATCGCGGCGACCGCCTGCCTCGCCGACGACCCGTACCGCGGCTAAAACGCCTTCCGCAGCACCGCCAGGCTCTTCGGTATCGCCGTCTGCCACCCCTCGTTCCCCTCGAACTCCAGCGAGACATACCCGTGGTAATTGTGTTTCCGCAGAATCCCCGCGATCCGCTCGTAATCCAGATCCAGCGTATACCAGATCCCCCCGCCGAAATACGTCTTGGCATGCACATACACTGCCTTCGGGGCAAGCTGATCCAGACGGTCGTAGGGGTCCTCCAGAAAGTTCCCGGTATCCATCGTCACCTTCAAGAACGGCGAATTCACCGCATCGACAATCCGCAACACCCCCGCCGGCGTCAGCCCCAGCCCCCAATGGTTCTCCAGCCCCATCGTCACCCCGCATTCCTTCGCCTTCGGAATGCACGCATTAAACGCATCGATCACCCACCCAAACGCCGTGTCTTCCGACACCCCCGGCAGCGGCGGCTCGATCCCGCGGTTCTTCATCAGGTCATCAAAATCCTTCGTCGTATTCCATCGCCCCGTATTCACCCGCATCGACGGAATCCCCATCTTGTACGCAAGGTCGATGCAGTGAATCGTGTGGTCGATGTTCTTCTTTCTCACCTCCGCATCCGCGTACACAAACCCCTGGTGGATCGAAAACCCGCACAGATCAACCCCCTCCACCAGCGCACACCGCTTGATCCCTTGCAGATACTCGTTTGACTCATCGGTCATCTGCCGATGCAGCACCTCGACCCCGTCAAACCCCATCCCCGCCGCTTGCCGGATGCACTCCTCGATCGGGAGCTTTGAATCATCCTTGAAGCGCCAAAAGGAATACGTTGACGTTGCGATTCGATTCCGCCGCATGTTTTGCCTCCCAGGCCCGCCCGCCTGCTCCGCCACCCCCACCTGATTCGCCAATCCCGCCAGCGCCGCCGATGCCGAACCCGCCAGGAATGTTCTTCGATCCACCGCCATATTCGCCGTCCTTCCTGTTTCAACCCCCGATCCTATGAGCAGTCTACCCGCTTCAACCCCCCAAAGACCACCGCCTCGCCCCCGCCCCCGATCACCCCCCCCCCGTGCTGACGCCCTCCATTGCCTCGGCACAGCGTATTTCCTGCCGCCTGAGCCGTTGTTTTTTTCAAGCTTCTTTCTAATATGGTCCGATAATGGATTGAGTGCTATCGCCGAGCCAGGATGGTTTGGCCTCAATCTTCATCAAACTCCACGGAAGGAGCCTACCATGAAAAGCCTTCTCTTCTCATCACTGGTCGTTCTCGCGCTCGTCGCCGGTTGCTCCAATGACAAGAAAGCCGACGCCGGCAACAAAGACAGCCTCGCCGGCATCGCCCCGCCCCCGCCCGTCCACAACGAAACCGCCGCCACCGTGACACCGGTCGAGGTCGACAAGCCCGCCGACACCGCCACCTCCGCCGCCCCCGCCCGTGGCCAGAAGTACCTCGTCCAGAAAGGCGACACCCTCTATTCCCTCGCCCGCAAGACCTATGGCGACGGCAAGCAGTACAAGAAGATCGTCGCCGCCAACCCCGCCACCATCAAGAACGAACGCCTCATCGCCGGCACCACCATCACCCTGCCCTAACCCCCGCCCGGCAGTCTCCTCGGATCGCACAACCTGGCATCAGGGCCACTCTTCCCAAGATTGCCCTGATGCCTTTTTTCGTTCATCCACTGTCTTATGCCCAACACCTCGATCACCGGGCACCGCATATTCCCCCCCCGCCGCCGAATCGGTCATCTCCGCCCCCACCTCCAGACAAACCGGCGACGCCAGAGCATGGTCCGCGCATTGCGGATATGTGCTACACTGACCAGCAGACCGCTCTAGACCAAACTGCCCACACGAAGTTCGCCAGGATCGGATATGACCTTTGCCCTGTTGCTCCGAGCATTCGAGATTGCCAGCCGATGAGCTTTGAGTAAGATAACCAGCCGGCCAGCAAGCATTGCGGGCGGTGTATCAAACAAGATCGCGTCGGTTTGCGTTGACAGCCAAGGATCTGCTCGAACAAGGCGGACACACCAATGAGAAGGTCCGATGTGTACTACATAATAGGCGACATCGTCGTTCGTCAGCGGCCCCGCCGCTGCCCAGAGACATTCGTCGACGGCCGCTGGGGACCCCTCACCGATTCGGCTCGCCTGCTTGCCAACACCAAACCCCTTACACCCCAAGCAGCCCGCACCATGCTCCGAACCCTACGCTCCGCGCACAAGCCCAAACGCCCCTCAGTCTAATAATAACGCTAACCTGTTCTCGATCTCGCGCCAGGTCGGCACCTGTTTAAATGTCAATCTAAGACCGATTTACTACCCATTTTCACATCCATCCTATTCCCCTACGGGTCCCCGACGTGCCTTTTGCCATCCACGCCGCCGTGGTTCCTCTCGTAACCTAATATTTTATCTGTAGTAACAGAGCAACACCGATCCCATGCCGCAAAAACCACTTTCCCAGTTGCCAAACTGATGAGCCAAGGCATATTCTAATACTCAGTTCGGTAGTCGTGTCCGTGTGTGGACATATGCAGCCTAAAACCGGCTGCTCGCTGATGGCGTACCGAGCCACACGACGTGGGGGTGCAAGGAGCGGTGAGATGTTGGTTCGAGCTTTTGTTGTTGTGGTCTTGGCTGGTGTGTTGGCTATTGCTGCACCCGCATTGGCAGCCAGTGTGACCTTCACTTTCGACAATACTTCCCCATTACTCACCGGACCTTATCCCGTTGCCGCATCAGGGAACACTTGGCTCACCGCCGTGTTCACGGACAATGTGGCCAACACCGTTGATCTTGTTGTCACCGGGAATTTCAAGACGTACTCGGGAAAGAACCAGGGCGTGGATCATATCGTCTTCAACGTCGACCCCGATTCGCTTCTGTCTTTGACGACAAGCGACAAGACTCACATCGATTCGGTCTCTCAATCGGCTGACGGGGAAGGAGTGCCACCCGACAAGGGTTTTGATATCGACATCAAATTTGGCGAAGGGTCTTCCAACCTGCAGGGGACTCAGGTTGCCAAGATCACCTTCTCGGGAACAGGTCTTACGGCCAACGCGTTCAACGCTCCGAGCGAACCGCCGAAGGCTGGTGATCCGAAGTACTACACGGTGGTGCACGTGCAGGACACGCCGCTTCCCGGCGGCGGGTTCAGCAGTAGTAAGCTTGCCAACGCCAACCCCATTCCCGTTCCGGCCTCCGCCACGATCGGCGCCGCGCTTCTCGCTTGCGTTGTGATGTGTCGGGTTGTACGCCGCCGCGCCGCTTACGCGGAATAATCAGCCGCCGCTGTATCGGCGACCGATGGCCCCGATGCCCCGGCAGAAACAATGTTTACTTCGTCGAAATGCCCCGACGCCGCCCGTCGGGGCTTTCCATTGCGCCATGCCCCCTCTGGCAATGATACGATCTCGGAACCCCTTACGACGCCGCCTTCGCCATCCCCCGCTTCGTCGTTTCTATCACCACCCCCAGATTCCGGAACTTCTCATACCGCCGCGCGACCACGTTCTCGATCTTGCACCGCTTCAAATCTCGCAAGGCCTTCGTAATGAACTGTTCCAGATTATGCGCCGCCGTCCGCGGGTCCCGATGCGCCCCGCCCAATGGCTCCGGTACAACCGAATCCACCACCCCAAACTTCAGAAGGTGCTTGCTCGTCAGCTTCAGACTCTCCGCCAATTGCGCCGCCCCTTCATTGCTCTTAAACAAAATCGCCGAGCACGCCTCCGGCGAAATCACCGAGTACCAGGCGAACTCCATCATCGCCACCCGGTCCGCCACTCCAATCCCCAACGCCCCACCCGACCCGCCCTCTCCCAATACCACCGCTAAAATCGGCGTCCGCAGCCGCGACATTTCCATCATGTTCCGCGCAATCGACTCCGCCTGCCCACGCTCTTCCGCCCCGATCCCCGGATACGCCCCAGGCGTATCAATCAGCGACACCACCGGCAACCCAAATTTCTCGGCCAACTTCATGCACCGCAACGCCTTACGATACCCCTCCGGATGCGCAAGCCCAAAATTGCACGCCACCCGCTCCTTCGTATCCCGTCCCTTGTGGTGTCCGATCAGCATCACCTTGTGCGTCCCCAGCCGTGCCAACCCGCACCGAATCGCCAAGTCATCGCCGTAAAGACGGTCCCCGTGTATCTCCCGAAACTCCCGGCAAATCATCCCCACATAATCACAAAACAGCGGCCGCTGCGGATGCCGCGCAACCTGCACCGTCTCCCACGCGCTCAGATTGTCATACGTCTTCCGCAGCAACGCCGTATAGTTCGTCCGGATCTGCCGCAGTTCCTTCGTATAATCAAATTGTTTCTGCCCCTGCAACGCCTCCAGATCGTGCAGTTGTTGTTCCAACTTCGCCAATGGCTTCTCAAACTCCAGCACATGATGCGGAGTTGATCTGCCAGTTTCCCGTAGAATCGGCGTGGACTGGATGCCATCGAGCGCAGCTATCGTCATAGGCTCCTCGGACGGTCTCCGCTTACCGCTCCGCCTTATAAGGTACCCTTCGCTTCCCGTGTCGGCCGAACCAATCCCTGTCCCCACAGCCGATCTGATCCGGGCTAGCCTATCCAAAGTCGCTCATTCCGCAAGAACCTCCTGCCACTTCCCCAATTCATGATCATACCCACCCGCACGCTGGACGACACCGCTCTTCCTAGATAGTTTATCGGACGATGCAGCTTACTCGCATAAGCATTCTGGGCGTCGGCCTTCTTGGTGGATCCGTGGGACTCGCCGCCAAATCACTTCTAACCTCCTGTAAAGTAAGCGGTTATAGCCACCGTCCCTCCACCCTCCAAACCGCCCTCGACGTCGGCGCCATCGACGACCCCCACGCCCACCCCGCCGACGCAGTCAGAAACGTCGATCTGGTCGTCCTCTGCACCCCCGTCAGCGTTTTCGAGGATATGCTACGGCAGATTGGGCCCGCCTTATCGCCTGGAACGATCGTAACGGATGTCGGGAGCACCAAACGCTCCGTCGTCGCACTCGCCGAGACGCTCCTGCCCCGAGAAGTCCATTTCGTCGGCAGCCACCCCATGGCCGGCAGCGAAAAACGCGGCGTCGAATTCGCCCGCCCAGACCTCTTCCAGAACAGCCTCTGCATCACCACTCCCACCCGACGTACCGACAAGCACGCCCTCGCCGGCGTCGAAACCTTCTGGCAAACTCTCGGCATGAGCCTCGTCCGCCTGTCCCCCGGTGATCACGACCGACTCTTGGCCGACGTCTCGCACCTCCCCCACGCCTTGGCCGCCGCCCTCATCACCATGCAGGCCGACCAAGGCCTCCCCCTCGCTGGCAAAGGCTTCCTCGACTCCACCCGCATCGCCGGCGGCGACGGCGCCCTCTGGCGCGACATCCTCTTAGACAATCGAGACAATATACGAGCGTCTTTGGGCCGCCTCCGTCACCATCTCGTGATTCTCGAGAAACTCCTCGAAGACGGCCACGAGCAAGCCCTCGCCGCCTGGCTTGACCAAGCCGCCGCCCGACGCCGCGACCTCCTCAACCAAAAACTCCGCGAAGTGAACCCCGACTGAGCCTTTTCGCCTCCGCCGCCCCCCCACTCCCTTTCCGCCGCCCCGGTTTGGTCTGTAATCCAATTCACAATGAGACTTTCCACCTCTGCTGTGACGGTTCGTCCGGATTATCCTTGACCGATATAGATGAGCGGTGGATAATTCCTATGATGGCTAAGTTCAGGCTGGCCAACATCGCCCAACTCGCGCGGGAAATGGTATTTGCGCCGCTCGATGTCCGAACCATCCAGCTCGCCCGCGCCGAAGACCTCCTGCACATTCTTGTTCCAGCCAAAGCCTACCCTCTCGACTTTATTGTCTACAAGATCACCGACTACCGCCCCAAAACCGGCGGCGAAGACCTCCTCACCGGCCTGGCCCTTCAACACGACCTCGGCCTGCTCATCGAACGCGTCAGCGAGTCGCTCGACATCCGAACCTCCGCCCTCCCCGAGCCCGTCCTCTCCATCGACGATGTCGCCGAGAAATTCAATGTTACCAGCAAGACAATCCAACGCTGGCGACGCAAAGGCCTGCCCGCCCGCCGCTTGATCTTCCCCGACGGCAAACGCCGCATTTGTTTCCTCCTCAGCAGCGTCGAACGCTTCCTCTCCAGCCATTCCGACCAGGCCGCCGCCGGCAACTTCACCCTCCTCACCCCCGCCGAACACGACCAGATCATCCGCCACTGCCGCCGCCTCGCCGAGCGATGTGACGTCAACGAAATCACCCGACGCGTCGCCCGACGCATGAACCGCTCGCCCCTCGCCATCCTCCACACCGTCCGCAAACACGACCAGGAGCACCCCGACCGCGCCATTTTCTCGCATGCGCCGGAACCGGTCGGGCAGCAGGACCGCTCCGCCATCCTCAACGCCTATCGCGCCGGAACAACCGTCACTGCCCTCGCCCACCGCCTCGCTCGCCCCAGGTCCGCCATCTACCGCGTCATCATCGACGACCGCATCCACCGCCTCACTCGCCGAAAAGTCCGCTTCCACGACGATCCCCTCTATCACCACGACGACGCCGCCGCCGCAATCCAGTCCATCCTCTCCCAGGAAGAACTCGCCAACCCACCCAACCGTGAAGAAACTCGCGTCCCCCGCGATCTGCTTCCCTACCTCCAGGACTTGTACCGAACCCCACTGCTCACCAAAGGCAAGGAAAGAGCCCTGTTCCTCAAACTCGGATTCCACAAGTACCAGTTCGTGCGAAGCCGACGCCGCCTCGAGACCGAACTCGCCCGCCATCGCCAGATCTGCGAATTGGAACATTTCCTCGCCCAAGCCCACGAAACCAAAAACGCCATCGTCCGCGCCAACCTCCGTCTCGTCGTCAGCGTCGCCCGCAAGCACGCCCGCCCAACCGTCGGCCTCCTCGAACTCATCAGCGAAGGCAACCTCACCCTCATGCGCGCCGTCGACGGCTTCGATGTCACCCGCGGCAACCGCTTCAGCACCTACGCCACACTCGCTCTCATGAAAGGCTTCGCCCGCAGCGTCCCCGAACTCCTCGCCGCCAACTGCGCCGCCACCAGCAACCCCGAAATCCTCACCCAACTCCCCGACCGCCGCCCAACTCTCGCCATGTCCCGCCTCTCCGATCGCGACGAAGTCCGCCAGCTCCTCTCGCGCCTCGACGACCGCGAACGCAACGTCCTCTCCGCCTACTACGGCCTCGAACAAGGCATCCCCGCCACCTACCAGGAAGTCGGCGTCCGCCTCGGCCTCTCCAAGGAACGCGTCCGCCAGATCGAACAATCCGCCATGGCCAAACTCCGTGCCCGTGTCCCAGTCGATCTCTCCTGACTCGCCCCAACACACTCGCGAAAAAAAAACCACGGATCGCATCCGTGGGCTCGACTTCGAGTGAGCGTTCCGCGTGTCTATTGGCGATCCGCTCCTTGTATGTTCAGCCATCTCACTTCGCCCGGCGTAGCCGCCGAACCGAAAACACCGCACCAAGCAAGCCCGCGCCCATCCATGCCGCCGTCGGAAACGGTATGACTATCAACTGGTCCTGCGCCGCACTGCCCGTCGCAAACCCGTTTCGCGATGTCGCCCACCTCAGATTCAGGATGCGCACCGGCCCCAACCCTTCCCACTCCGCATCCTGACCATGAACCGCCGCGTACGCTTCATCGTAAAACACCTTCGCCTTGCCAGTCAGTTCATAGTTGATCTGCTGCTGGTACTTCCACATCGCCTGCTGCAACGCGTCCGCGTCCTGCGCATGTTGCCCTGTGCCATTGCCATGGTCATACGGCGTTTTCAGACCACCAAATATGAAGTGGTAGTAAAGATACGCCGTCTCCGGCGCCAATGCCTTGTGATCGGTTTCCGAATAATCCGAGATCCCCGCCACCCGGAAACCATGCGAATCAAAATCCATGTACTCGCTGTGCTGCATGCAGAACGTCCGGAACAGCTCTGGCTCGTTCGCTCCCACCAGCCCCACGCCAAATTCACCCGCCAACGATCCCTCCCGATTGTAGAACCGGATCGTATCCCCTACCTGCAACACACTGTCCGCCATCGCCACGCTCGCGCAGACGACAACCAAACTCAGCGTCATCACACCCAGGCATAAACGTTTCATGGATGACCTTTCTCCTCTTCTCAGGCTCGTCGCATCGGCAACGCAATGCCGCACGCGACCCGCTGATCGGCCAATCGCGAGTTCTGACGCTCACGACCGCCGACAAATCGGACGACCGTCTCAACCTCCGCACCAGATATCCAATTCAAATCCCCAACGGTCAAACCACATCGCGCCAAGCTGCGTGCCAATAATGCCCCGCCTCAAGCGTTCGCCTGGTACCGCCGCCCCTTCCACTGCGCCCCACCGCAGAAGTAATGCTGCCACACCGACGAAGTCACAAACAGGCTGTAAAACACCCCCCCCGCCGGCAGCAACACGCGGTAATACCACGGCAGCCCAAGGTGCCGAACGCACCGCCCATGCACCGCGATCATGCAGAAGTTGGCCACCGCCGACAACGCCACCGCACCCCACATCCCCGCCGACGGTGCCACCACCCCCCCCACCAACGACGCCACCAAATACACCGGCGGCAGCACGCCAAACAGCAACCCCACCACGATCCCCGCCGCATATTTCCACAGGCTGTACCCGATCCCCGCATACGCGTTCTTCGACAACCCCTCCCAAAGTTCCGCCCACCCCTCGTACATCCGCGTCCGGATCAAGTCCCTCGTCAGCCGGCTCTGCATCCTCGTCCCCGCCCCTTTCAGAAGCCGCGCCAGGCTCAAATCCTCAATCATCTCCCCCCTCACTGCCTCATGCCCCCCCACCCGCTCATACGCTTCTCGCCGGATTAGAATGAACGCCCCTGCCGCCAACGCCACCTTGCTGCGCGGATTGTTGACGCGGCTCAGCGGAAACAACGCCGCCAAAACCGCCATCGCCGCCGATAGCGCCAGCCGCTCCCACACCGACACCAGAATCAACTGCGGCAGCAGGCTCAGCATCTCCAGATCATGCGCCAACATGTACCGGACCGCCTGCCTCACCGCCGCGCGATCGTAAATAATGTCCGCATCCGTAAACAGCAGCCACTCCGTCTTCGCCAACTCCAGACCCTGCTGCACCGCCCATTGTTTCCCATACCACCCAGCCGCCCGCGCTCGCCCCCGAACCACCAACAGCCCCGGATGATCCGCCTTGAGCTTTTCAATCACCCGCCCCGATTCATCCTCGCTCTGATCATCCACCAGAATCACCCGCAAATCCGGATAATCCTGCCCGCAGATCGTCGGAATCGTCGACCGCAGCGTATCCGCCTCATTCCTCGCCGGAATCACCACGCTGACCGCCGGCCACGACCGCTCATCAATAAGGCTCGACCCAACATCGGTCGATGCATCCAACGTTTCACGAAATCCATATCGATGCGTCGGCCCAACAAGAAGCCACACCCACGCCAACGCAATCAAACCCAGAATGACAAGAGCTATCAGCATATCCACCAGTCCCGCATACTCACCGGCCAAATCAACACCTCGCCGCGGCCGCGGGAGTATAACCGTCGGCCACCAGGTCCCCCGATGCGCCCACCGACTTCCGCAGAAATTAGCCAAGACGGCCACAGCGTGGCACCTTAATGGTATATTGTCCTGCTGTGCGATCGGCAGGACCGGCCGCCGAATCAGGTGATGTGCACTGCCGCCATCGAGTGCCTCGGCTCATCAAGAGACCCGACTGCAACGCCGTATACCACATGAACCAGCACGCCTCTGCATCCTCGCCCATCACCCCCACCAACACCATTGAACCCAACCCCCTCGCCCTGTCCTACCAGCCCCGCCGTCTGCGCGGCGCCGTGCTCAGCGTCGCCTGGAACCTCGCCTGGCTCGCCCTCTTCCTCCGCGCCGGCCTGGCCGATCCCCAGTCGCCGTGGCTCCACCCCGCCATCGCCCAACCTCCTGGCTGGCCCCTCTACATCATCGTCTTCTACTTTCTCTACGCCATCATCAACTTCCCCATCGACCTCTGGTACGGCTACCTCCACGAACGACAGTTCGGCCTCGTCAAGCAGGGCCTCCGTGCCTGGGGACGCGACTGGGCCATCGGCGCCGCCCAACACGGCCTCATGTTCGTCATCGGTTCCTGCCTCATCATCCTCCTTCAAATCCACACCCCCCACGCCTGGCTCTTCTACGCAGCCGCCGCCATCCTCGCACTCTTCCTCACCTCCACCTTCTTCGCATTCGACCTCATCCCCGCCGGACTCTTCCAATTCGAGCCCGCCGACCAACCACTCGTCGCCCGCCTCCAACGCCTCATCCACCCACTGGCCACTCCCCTTCCTCGCATCGTCATCTTCTCCCATGCCGAACTCCGCGACTTCTCCGGCGGACTCGCCGGCCTCGGCCCACGCCAAACCCTCCTCATCAGCCGACCCACCATCGAACTCGCCAGCAACGCCTTGCTCCGCTTCGTCCTCCTCCATGAAATGGGACATCGCCGATTCCATCACCTCCTGCTCGGTTCCCTCCTCGGCTGGGCATTCGTCACCACAGGCCTCATCGTCGGCGATCTCTTCATCTCACGCTTCGCCCCCGGTTCTTTGGCCTCCCCCATGTACATCCCCAGACTTGCCATGGTCATCACCTGCTCGATGATCGCCTCGCACCCCCTCCTCGCCTACCTCGGCCACCGCCTCGAGTACCAGGCCGACCGCTTCTACCTCCGCCATGGAGGAACCCCCGAAGAAATGAAACTCGCCCTCGAAGAGCTTTCCCGCCGCAACCTCGCCCGCACCGACCTCACCCGCCGCCGCCAATCCATCGTCCAAGCCATGCCCACCCCCGCCCGCCGTCTCCACGCCGCCGAGAAGTATTTCACCCAGTTCGCAGAACCACCCGGTCATTAAGGAAAAACCCCATGCTACCTCTATCAAGGCTTGTATTCCGCCTGACCATGTGGCTGCCCAACCTGGCCGCCCGCGCCCTGCGTGCCGAAGTAGGCCGCCCCACCGCCTGGTTCCTCCCCCAAGGATGGGTCTAGCCGCACCGCCATCGCCCCATCCCATCCCGCTGGACGCCGACGCACCCCCAAACTATCGTGACACCCATGCGACTCTGGCACGCTCTTCTGCTCATCGCAACCGGAACCCTCGCCGGCGCCGCCTCAGCACTCAATTACCTCGCCCAGACCGACCCCCCAACCTCCGTCTCGCTCCCACAACTCGCCACCGCCATCCTCTTCGGCATCACCGTTTTCACCATTCTCCTCCTGACCATCCACTGGACCACCCACAAACTCCTCGCCCGCCTTCCTGTCTCCGCCACCACCCGCCAGCGCTTCGCCAACTACGACGCCCTCTCCTGCCTCATCTTCCTCTGCCTCTTCGCCGGCGCCTTCGGCCTCCAGGTCATCAGCCCCATCATCACCTCCATCCTCCTCGCCTGGATTCTCCTCAAAGCCACCCTCCTCTACTTCGCCGCCTCACCCTCCGAACGCCAAAACGCATTCACCTCCCTCTCCTACCTCGCCTTCCTCTTCCTCATCTCCGGCTTCGCCGCCCTCATCTACCAGATCGTCTGGCAACGCGCCCTCTTCGCAGCCTTCGGCGTCAACATCGAGTCCATCACCATCGTCGTCTCACTCTTCATGTTCGGCCTCGGCGTCGGCTCCCTCGTCGGCGGCTACCTCTCCAGCCGTTTCCCCGCCAATGGCCCACTCCTCTTCCTCACCTGCGAACTCGGCATCGGCGCCTTCGGCATCGTCAGCCTCCCACTCATCGCCTCCGTCAGCGCCGCTACCATCCACACCTCCCTCGCCACCACCGCCCTCGCCGTCTACGCACTCCTCTGCCTCCCGACCATGCTCATGGGCGCGACCCTCCCCATCCTCGTCGCTCACCTCCACCGCTATTACCACAACGTCGGCCAGTCCGTCGGACTCCTCTACTGCATCAATACCCTCGGCTCCGCCATCGCCTGCTTCCTCACCGCCGAACTCCTCTTTTTCTTCTTCGGCGAACACACCGCCGTCCTCATCGCCGCCGCCTGCAACCTCACCGTCGGCATCCTCGTCTCCATCTACGCCAACCGCGTCGCCAAAGTGACCCACTACCAACTATCAACTACCAACTGACAACTACCATGCAACGGTCCTTCGTCCTCTTCTTCGCCGCCGCCACCGGCTACATCTCCCTCTCCCAGGAAATGCTCTGGATGCGCCTCGTCTCCTACATGACCGGCGGCCGGCCTGCCGTCTTCGCCTACGTCCTCGGTTTCTTCCTCGTCGGCGTCGCCCTCGGCTCATTCTTCGCCGAACGACTCTGCCAGCGCCGCTTCGCCACCTCCTCGCCCGTCCGCTTCGTCGGCCTCATGCTCGTCATCTCCGCCGTCTTCTATCACCTCTCCATCGCCGCCGTCGCCGCCGCCTGCCAGGTCTCCCGACCCGTCGGACTCGCCGCCACCGCACTCATCGTCACCGCCGTCTCCTTCCTCATCGGCGGCATCTTCCCCATCCTCTGCCACTACGGCGCCCGCACCGCCCGCGACGTCGGCCTGGCCATCTCCCGCGTCTACATGGCCAATATCGTCGGTGCAACGCTCGGCCCGCTCCTCACCGGCTTCCTCCTCATGCAATTCCTCCCCACCGACCGCATCATCCTCTGCCTCACCCTCGCCACTCTCCTCCTCGGCGCCGCCGCCTTCCTTCTCGATACACCCCCCCGACTCCTCGCTCCCGCCGCCGCCATCGGCCTCGCCTGCCTCATCCCCCTCATCCACCAACCCCTCTACGACCATCTCCTCGAACGCTTTCACCTCGAACGCGGCAACCTCGAGGTTCATTACAGCTACATCAACCAGAACCGCAGCGGCATCATCGCCGTCAGCACCTCCCCCACAGGCGACATCCTCTGGGGCGGCGGCGTCTACGACGGCATGTTCACCACCGACCCCGCTCTGGACGCCAACGGCATCAAACGCGCCTACATGGTCGCCGCCCTCCACCCCAACCCCAAAAACGTTCTCGAAATCGGCCTCGCCTCCGCCTCCTGGGCACGCGTCCTCGCCGACTATCCTCCCACACAAAAAATCACCGCCATCGAAATCAACCCCGGCTACCTCGACATCATCAAACACTACCCCCAACAAGCTTCCATCCTCACCGACCCCAAGTTCACCGTCCACATCGACGATGGCCGCCGCTGGCTCAAACGCAACCCCGCCGCCAAGTTCGACTTCATGCTCCAAAACACCACCTGGCACTGGCGCAGCCACGCCACCAATCTCCTCTCCGCCGACTACTTCCAACTCTGCAAATCCCACCTCAACCCCGGCGGCGTCATCTACTGCAACACCACCGGCTGCGAGGACGTTCTCTACACCGCCGCCGCCGTCTTCAAACACGTCGTCCGCTACAAGAACTTCGTCGCCGCCTCCGACTCCCCCTTCACCCTCACCCCAGAACAAATCCGCCAGAACCTCCTCAAATTCCAGACCGATAACAAACCCCTCTTCGCCTCCACCGACCCCGCCCTGCAATCCGTCCTCCACGAACTCGCCTCCGCCGACCTCACCGACCTCGCCAACGCCCTCCGCTCCCGCCGCGATCTCCAACTCATCACCGACGACAACATGGCCCCCGAATACAAACAATCCCGCCTCTTCAACCGCGACCGCAACTGGCGATCCCTTTTCCTCCGCCTCTCTTCCTCACAATCCACACCACCCCCGCAATAGCCCCAATCAATCCCCCCACATACCCCCCAAGGTGAATCCCATAAACACACATAAACCGCCGCGGCCGAAAAAGATCCTCCCTGACCAATTCCGCAAAATCCCCTGAAAACCTCGCAAGAAACCCCATATACCCAACCACCCCCAGCACCGCCGCCCACAACCCCGCCCAAGCCACCATCATCGGCACCAGCCCACACAACGCCCCGTATGGAAGCTGCTCCCGACCCTTCCGCGGATTATTCGCGATCAACAGCGCAACCCCGCCAATCAACCCCGCCGTCCACGTCGATTTCATCCCAACCACCGCCGCCTCCCACCTCAACGCCCCCACCGCCGGCGGCACCGTCGCCCCCAAAACCACATCCAAACCCTTGCCATAATAGTAATACTCCCACGAAATCCCCGCCGTAATCAGGTCATTCACCACCCCATAAGCCATCGCCACCCCCGCCGCGAACAGCAAGAACAAATACTCCCTCCATCGCCTCGCCTCCCGCCCCCGCCGTCGAATCTCCGCCACCGCCAGCACCCCCAAAATGCTCACCCCCACCCCCACGCGCACCGCCAAACCCGCATCCGACCGGATCACCCATTCCCAGAAACCACCAGACATGCCGATCATTGTAACAACTGAAAAAGGGGATATGTCCAATTTCCTCCCTCTCACCACCCGCCCACCCATGTTGGCCGTCGCCCAGCACCCCCTGTGGTTATTATTCACAACCCTGACTATGATTACTCCCCGGCTCACGCGCGTGCGGGCTGGTCCCCCCGCGTTGCACCGCGTGGCCGGAAATCTGAAAGGACAAACACAACCATGTTCCCAGCCCGTTCACTCGCACTGATCGCGTCCCTCGCCGCCGCCCTCGCCCTCGCCGGCTGCAACAAAGGCACCTCCTCCCAATCCGATTCCTCCTCCTCCACCACCGAAACCGCCGACAACACCGCCGCACTCCCCGCCGGCCACCCACAACTCCCCGCTCAAACACCTCAGCTCCCCGCCGGCCATCCCGCAATGCCCCCCACCACCCTCCCCGCCGACCGACCGATCATCTGGACGCTCCCCAAAGACTGGACCGAGCAAGCCGGCATGCCCCCACGCTACGCCGTCATTCGCCCGCCCGACGACCGACCCGCCGAGCTCGCCGTCACCATCTTCCCCGGCAACGTCGGCGGCACACTCGCCAACATCAACCGCTGGCGCGCCCAGGTCGGCGCTCAACCCATCACCGAAGCCGACCTCGAGAAAAACATCACCCGCTTCGACTCCAACAACCTCAAAATCATCATCGCCGACATCCCCGGACCAAAAACCGAAGATCCCGCCATGCTCGCCGCCATCGTCCCCGACTCCGCCAACGACTCCACCTGGTTCTTCAAACTCGTCGGCTCCAAGGACAACGTCGCCAAGAACAAGGACGACTTCACCCAACTCGTCCGATCCATCCGCCTCATCCCCGGGAAATAGCCCCCGTCACAAACTCTTCATCCATCCGCCCAATCCAATCCCCCGGGGTGGTCACTTCAGTGACCACCTCCGCGGTTCTCCCCCGATAAATATCATCGTATTGCCCTGATCTTTCCTCCAACCACCTCCTATCCTCCTCCCTCTCCATTTGTTACACTGCTCACGCTTCGCATGTCGTCGAAGGGCCAGGCAACAAATCTCAGCGGCAACTCGTGCTGCGGGAAGAGAAATCATGAGCAACACGGCAACCGCCAAGTTCGCCTGTAGTGGCTGCGGCAAAACCTACACCTGGAAACCCCAGTTCGCCGGCAGAAAGCTCAAGTGCTCCTGCGGCCAACTGATGCAGGCCCCCGAATCTCTCGATGCCCCCGCACCCGAACCCGAACCCCAACTCGACAACCTCTACGACGTCGGCCCCGAACCCACCAAACCCAAACCCAAACGCGCCGCCCCACCCTCCGATGGCCCACCCTGCCCCGCCTGCAACCAACCCCTCTCCGCCCCAGACGCCGTCCTCTGTATCCATTGCGGCCATAACCTCAAGAGCGGAAGAAAGCTGGCGACCCGAGTATCGGCCAACCCCGCCGCCGGCAGTTCCCCAGTTGCTGCAGGGCAACCCACCGAGCAGCCAACAGGACTCCGGCGACTCTTTGGGTTTTTGTCGCGAAAATAGGCGGTACCGCGATTTGCCGTTGCGCTGTGCGCGGGCTCGTCCAACCGGTCCACCGATCAGAATACAATCACCCCGCGCGCCACCTCCCCACCCAGCATCTCCGCAAACGCCTCGTTGATCTGCCCCAACCCCCATTTTCGCGAAATCATCTCATCCAGCTTCAACCGCCCCGCCCTATACAGATCCAATATCATCGCAAAATCACGCATCGGATTCACCGACCCGTAATAGCTCCCCTTGATCACCTTTTCCTGCCGCGTGATCACCGCCCCAGGCAGATTCGTCCCGCTCCCCGTCGGCGTCAACCCCGCCAGCGTCAACGTCCCCCCCGGCCGCACCGCCAACAGGGCCTCCTCCTGCACCGCCGTCATCCCCACCGCCTCAAACACATGATCCGCCCCCCGACCGCCCGTCAGCTCCCGCACGATCTCCACCGCATCCGCCCCTGCCACCACCCCATGCGTCGCCCCAAACCGCTTCGCCAGTTCCACCTTTCCAGAATTGCGATCTATTGCGATGATCCGCACCGCCCCACACAACGCCGCCCCCTGAATGACGCTCAGCCCCACTCCCCCGCACCCATACACCGCCACGCTCTCCCCGCCACGCACACCCGCCGTATACATCGCCGCCCCAACCCCCGTCGCCACCGCGCAACCCACCAGCGCCGCCACTCCCAGCGGCACATCCCGCCGAATCACCACGCAGCTCTCCTGCGGCACCACCGTATACTCCGCAAAACTCGCCAACCCACACCAGTGATACAAAGGCCCCCCCTTCCACTTCAGCCGCGTCGTCCCATCCAGCATCGTCCCCGCCCAGATCGGATCAATATACGCCTCACACAAATTCGGCTTGCCCCGCTGGCAATAGAAACACCCCCCGCACGCCGGCGTCCAATTCAGAATCACATGATCCCCCGCCGTGATGCCCCTTACACTCTCCCCCACCGCCGCCACCACACCCGCCCCCTCATGCCCCGCCACCACCGGCATCGGATGCTTCGTCGCCCCCGACGCCAAGTGCCAATCGCTATGACACACCCCGCTCGCCCACACCTTCACCAGCACCTCCCCCTTCCGCGGCTCCTCCAGGTCCACCTGCTCCACCACAAACCCCCGCTTCGCCTCCACCAATATCGCTGCCTGTATCTTCATAATAGATCCCCAAACTCTACCACAACCCCGCCACCCTCTGTAGCTCCGCCGCCCGCCGCGCAGCGGTTTCCAACCTCTCCGCGCAACCCACTATTCATGGGCATCGCCGTTCCCTCAGGTCCAATAATCCGAGAACCGTCACATTTGATGCAATTCGCACAACGACAATAAACGTCACCCCCTGCCGTTTGTTTAGAGTAAAGAATGCGGACTCAAACCAAGTTCATCTACGTGTCTCTTCTCGCCACCGTTGTCCTCTATCCGTTCACCGGATGCCGATCGGTGCAGCAGCACCGTCGTGAAGCTGACGAGGCGGCCTACAACATCATCAAACAAAAACAACAGCAAATCCTCGGCCAGGAGGAACCCTTCACCATCGAGAAACCCGCCGATACCCTCCGCCGCCGCCTCATGCTCGACCAGAATCTCCCCTTCGCCGGCGGCGCTGGCCTCAGCACCAGGGACATCAAGCCCATCAAGCAATGGCCCGACCACGATTACCTCGATCCAACCAAAGGCCCACCCGCCACAATGCCCAGCTCCCAAGGCGGCCCCCTCCGCCTCTCCCTCATTGATGCCCTCCAGGTCGCCGCCTACAACAGCCGCGAGTACCAGGCCCGCAAAGAAACCGTCTTCACCGACGCCCTCGCCCTCGAACTCCAACGCGACCGCTTCCGCACCTCCTTCGCCGCCGCCATGAGCAACCGCACGTCCTGGGATCTCGGCGCCGATGACCCCATCGTCGGCAACGTCACCTCCGGCGACATCGGCATCACCCAGCGATTCGCCAACGGCGCCGTCGCCTCCGTACGTCTCGCCCTCGACCTCGCCAAGCTCCTCACTCAATCCCACAACGCCTCCCTCGGCATGGCCGTCGATGGCTCCATCACCATGCCCCTCCTCGCCGGCTCCGGCTCCTTCATCGTCATGGAGCCCCTCACTCAGGCCGAACGCAACGTCGCCTACGACCTCCTCGAATTCGAACAGTACAAACGCCAATTCGCCGTCAGCATCGCCTCTTCCTACTACACCGTCCTTCAGCAGTTCGACCGCCTGAAAAACCAGGAGGACAACTACAAACGCGTCGTTCGCACCACCCGAATCTCCCGCTCGATGGCCAACGAGGACCGCCAAGCCGAAATCCAGTTCGACGAGGCCTTTCAGCAGGAACTCGGCGCCCGCGACAGTTGGATCTCCTCCATGCAGAATGCCCGCCGCCAACTCGATTCCTTCAAGGTCCTCCTCGGCTTGCCCCCCGACGCGCAGATCGACCTCGAACCAACCGAACTCCAACAACTCCGAACCACCATGATGCGGATGTTGAAAATCACACCCCCCGCCGCCATCGACGACAACGCCACCACTCAGCCCAACGCCCGCATCGAAGGCGTCGGTGCAACAACCCAGCCCGCCGAAACCCGACCGCCCACAACCCGACCGCCCACAACCCAACCGGCTGACACCGACATCATCCTCGTGCCACCCTCTGGCGAAGGCGCTGGACCTTACGAACTGGCCGAAGAACTCGCAGTCCGCCTCGCCTTCGAGAACCGTCCCGACCTCCGCATCACCCTCGGCGAAGTCATCGACGCCCAACGCAAAGTCGTCGTTGCCGCCGATGCGCTCGGCATGGGCCTCGACCTCGCCGCCAACGGCTCCTTCGGCAGCCTCCGCGGCAGCCCCGGTTCCGCCGTCCTCGACGACGCCCGCCTCCGACCCACCAAAGGCAACTACAGCGTCGGCGTCGCCACCGACCTCCCCCTCGAACGAACCGCCGAACAGAATACCTACCGATCCTCCCTCATCGCCGTCGAACGATCCGTCCGCGCCGTCCAACAGCTCGAAGATGATATCAAGTTGTCTTTGCGCAATGACCTTCGAACCCTCCTGCAGGCCCGCGAAAGCCTCGGAACCCAAACCCTCGCTGTCGCCGTCGCCCAACGCCGCGTCCAAAGCACCCAAATGTCCTTCGAACTCGGCCGCGTTGGGACTCTCATGAAAGACGTCCTCAACGCTCAGGCCGATCTGGTCAACGCCGAGAACAACCTCACTTCCGCCATCGTCAATTACCGCCTGGCCGAGTTACAATTGCAGCGCGACCTCGGCCTCTTGCAGTGCAACAACGAAGGTCTATGGCAAGAATATTCCCCGAAAGGTGAAGCAAAATGAAATCCATCATCCGCTCTTGGCCCGTCATTTGGGCTGTCTTGGCGGTGGTGATTGGCGCCGGGGCGCTGATTGTCTACGCCACCAAACTCAACTCCGCCAAGAAAGCCAATACCAACGCCATCCCCGTTGACACCGTCAAACGCGGCCCCCTCACCATCAGCGTAACCATCTCCGGAACCATCCGCTCCCGACAACAGGAAGTCATCAAGAGCGAGGTCGAAGGACTCCCCACCATCCTCTACCTCGTCCCAGAAGGCACTCGCATCAAAAAAGGCGACCTCCTCGTCGAACTCGACGTCAGCAAGCTCCAGGATTCTAAAGTCAGCCAGCAGATCATCGTCCAAAACGCCGATGCCGCCGCCATCGGCGCCCGCGAAACCCTCGCCGTCTCCCAAAACCAAGCCAAAAGCGACACCGCCAAAGCCGAACTCGACGCCCAGTTCGCCAAAGAAGACCTCGAGAAGTACAGGGAGGGCGACTACAAGAATCTCTTGAAGGAAGCGGAGAACAAGATCACCCTGGCAGAAGCCGAACTGGCTCTGGCGACCACCAAGTGCGCGTCCTCCGCGCGATTGCTCGAACAGAAATTCCTCTCCAAGATGGAGTACAAGGCCGATGAACTGTCGATGCAGCGATGGGCTTCCAGCTTGGAGCTCGCGCAGAACGCCAAGAAACTGCTGATCGATTTCACCTACAAACGCGAAATGACCAAGCTCACCGCCGCCGTCGACCAGGCCGCCATGGCTCTTGAACGCGTCATACGCAAAGCCTCCGCCGACATCGTCCAGGCCCAAGCACTCCTCCGCGCCAAGGAATCCGAACTCGAACGCCAGAAAACCATCCTCGAAAAAACCGATTACATGATCGGTAAAGCCAAAATGTTCGCCCCCACCGATGGCCTCGTCGTCTACGCCACCACCGGCGGCGGCGGCGGCTTCCGCGGCGACCGCGAACCCCTCGCCGAGGGCGCAGCCGTCCGCGAACGACAGGAAATCATCTACCTGCCGACCGCCGACTCCGTCATGGCCGCCGTCAAACTCCACGAGTCCAGCCTCGATAAGGTCAGGCTCGATCTGCCCGTCCGCGTAACAGTGGACGCCGTGCCCAACAAGGTTTTCATGGGCCGGGTCAAAAAGATCGCACCTCTGCCCGACCAGCAGAGCATGTGGCAAAACCCCGACCTCAAAGTCTACAACACCGAAATCTGGCTCGAAGGCGACGGCAGCGACCTCCGCACCGGCATGACCTGCCGAGCCGAAATCGTTGTCGATTACTACCCCGATGCCATCTACGTCCCCGTACACGCCGTCGTCCGCGTCGGCGGAAAACCCACCGTCTACGTCCCCGGACCCCAAGGCCTCGTCGCCCGAACCATCGAGATCGGCCTCGACAACAACCGCATGATCCACATTCTCAAGGGCCTCGAACCCGGCGAAATCATCGCCCTCGCGCCTCCCCTCGCCGATGCCGCCGTCTCCACCGAACCACAAAACGGACAGCTTCCACCCTCCCCCGGCATGACCTTCCCCCAAACACGCCCTTCCGGCTTCACACCCCCCACCGGCCGCGAAGGCCGACAACCCGGCCAGGGCCGTCGCGGCCCCGCCCGCGACCCCTCCGCCGATGCCGCCGACTCCGCCACCGATCGCACACCCACTGGCGAAGGCCGCCGTGGGCCAAACCTCCAGAACATGACCGAAGAGCAACGCGCGGCCTTCGAGGCCCGCCGAAAACAATTCGAAGCCATGTCTCCGGAAGAACGACAAAAAACGATGGACCAGATGCGACAGGGTGGCGGCCGCCGCTCCCGTGGCCCGGAAACTGCCCCCGCTTCACCCATCCAGCCATGACCATGACCCTGCAAGCCACCCCATCCCTCCGTCCTTCCCCCCCGGACAACGACCACGTCATCCGCTTCGTCAACGTGCGCAAAACCTACATCATGGGCTCCGAAGAAGTCCACGCCCTCGCCGGCGTCACCCTCCCGTTCCGCCGCGGCTCCTTCTGGGCTCTCATGGGCCCCAGCGGCTCCGGCAAATCCACCATGCTCAACGTCCTCGGCTGCCTCGACCGCCCTACCTCCGGCCAATACTTCCTCGAATCCCGCGACGTCTCGTCCCTTTCCGACGATGCCCTCTCCGAATTCCGCCTCCGACATTTCGGATTCATCTTCCAAAGCTTCAACCTCATCCCCCAACTCACCGTCCGCGAGAATATCGAGCTGCCCCTCTACTACCTCGGCTGGGAAGCCGCCGCCAGCGCCGCTCGCGCCGAAGAACTCGCCCAACGCGTCGGACTCACCGGCCGACTCAACCACCGCCCCAACCAGCTCTCCGGCGGCCAACAACAACGGGTCGCCATCGCCCGCGCTCTGGCCAACGACCCCGTCGTGCTCCTGGCCGATGAACCCACCGGCAACCTCGACTCCGCAACCGGCAACCAGATCATGCACCTGCTCACCGAACTCAACGACCAAGGCAAAACCATCCTCATGGTCACCCACGAACCCGATATTGCCGTCTACGCTCATCAGCGCCTCCACCTCCGCGACGGCCTCATCGACCGCATCGAAGGAGCCCACTGATGCGCCAGTTCCGCCTTGCCCGCAATATCGCACTGGGCATCAAAAATCTCCTCCTCCACAAGCTCCGATCCGTCCTCACCATGCTCGGCGTCGTCTTCGGGGTCGGCTCCGTCATCGCCATGCTCTCCGTCGGCGAAGGCGCCAGCCAAGAAGCCCTCGAACGCATCCGAATGCTCGGCTCCAACAACATCATCATCACCTCCATGAAACCCGTCGAAGAAGAAGCCGGCTCCGGCGGCCGAATGCTCCGCCTCAGCGTCTATGGCCTGCTCTACGACGACGAACAACGCATCCGCGAGACCTTCCCCGCCGTCGATCGCACCGTCCCCGTCAAGATCCTCCGCAAAGAAGGCCGCCTGCATGACCAAACCCTCGAACTCCGAATGGTGGCCACCGTCGCCGACTGGGCCGACCTCGTCCAACGCCCCATCATCGCCGGACGAACCCTCATCGAACGCGACATCAAAGACCGCGCCAACGTCGTCGTCCTCACCGAATACGGCGCCCGCAGACTCCTCGCCACACAAAGCTCCATCGGACAAACCCTCAAGCTCGGCCCCGATTACTTCGAAGTCGTCGGCATCGTCAAGAACGAAACCGGACCCGCCGGCGGGGTCCAAACCCCCGACCAGGAAGTAGACGCCTACGTCCCCCTCTCCCTCGCCCGCGAACGCTTCGGCGACATCAACAGGCGCCGCACCGCCGGCTCCGAAGAAAGCGAACGCGTCGAGCTGCACCAGATGATCGTCCAGCTCAAGAGCACCGACGACGTCGAACGCGTCGCCGCCGGCATCGAAGCCATGCTCAAACGCTTCCACAAAAAACTCGACTACAAAATGTCCATCCCCCTCGCACTCCTCCGCGAGGCCGAAGCCACCAAACGCCGCTTCAACATCGTCCTCGGCTCCATCGCCGGCATCTCCCTGCTCGTCGGCGGCATCGGCATCATGAACATCATGCTCGCCAGCGTCACCGAACGCACCCGCGAAATCGGCATCCGCCGCGCCATCGGCGCCAAACGCAAACAAATCGTCATGCAGTTCCTGATCGAAACCGTCGTCCTCTCCACCATCGGCGGCCTCATCGGCGTCGGCATCGGCGTCATCATCCCCTGGCTCATCACCTACTTCGCCAACATGCCCACCGTCGTCCGCCTCTACAGCCTCGTCCTCTCCGTCGGAATCAGCATGGGCGTCGGCATCGTCTTCGGCCTCTACCCCGCCATCCGCGCCGCCGCCCTGGACCCCATCGTCGCCCTCCGCCACGAGTGAGATGGGGAGTGCATTTTCACGCCTGCTACATTTGCTACATTGGATGGGCTTAAGGTGAATTGTCGCAAGGGGTTGATGACGTAGCAGGGGGTTGGCGGGGTGTAACAGGGTTGGAAGGGAGGCGCATTTTCACCTTTGTAGCATTTGTAGCATTTTACGCAATCTTGCATGGGCGTGGGATGAGGTTGGACAAGGGTTTACGTGCCGAAGGGGGTGTGCACAGGGGGTGTGCAGGATGTTGCACGAGGGCCGGGGAGGAATGCGGACCTTGGAACGGCGTATGTGAATGTCAAAGAGCGGCGTCGAGGGGTTTGGCGGCCCCCCCGGCCCACAAGGCGGACGGCGTCCGAGCTTGCCGGGGGGATTATACCACAGACTGGGATGAGTGTCAAGCAGTATATAGAGATTTTTATTAGGGCGGTGATTGATGGGGAGAGCCGTTTGGGAAAACCAGTTGCGTGACGACTTTGCATGTTGTCGGGTCTCGCACATTGTCGCGGATCTTCGTGCAGAGGTCGGGCCAGCACTCGCGCAGGGTTGCGTACTCGTTCCACCCATTCCTTACCTGATCTCGGAACCCTCGCGGCGCAACGGTGTCCGCCGTGAAATCCTCGGGCAGCCAATGCAGTTCCGGATTCGTTTCTTGGCAGACCTTCTCGCATTTCTCGTCGTCAAGGAATTCCTTCACCTGCTCAATAAACGTATGCACGGCTGCGTCAGCGCCATTTGCATCGCGTGCCTTACGATAGTTGGAGAACCAAACGGCCAGGGCTATCCCCCGGTAGTACTCCCTCGGGCCTTTGCGCTTCCCTTCTGGGTCGAATCGCGGAATGTCGGCACCACCCAGACGGCGACTGGCATTCGGCGATCCCTCCTGCTGAAAGAAGCCGTCGTCCGAAGCCCAGACCAGTGTCGGCGCACCGTTCTTCAGAGGCTCAAATGGACATGCCGGAACGCCGGGGACGCGCGAAGTGAACATGGCTCCGCCTGTGACCTGATTGAACACGTCGATTCCTGTCGTCCCTTCAACCAGCGCATGATGGTCCAAGACTCTGTTTGACTTGAGAAGGTAATCGCGCAGAGCGAGCCGGTTCTCGTATCCCCGTGACACCACCGCATGCGACTCGGCATGCTGCTCCAGGTACTTCGCGTGCTGCGAGAGAATAGTATCGATCCCAAGCGAGGGTGGGCGCGTGCCCGGATCGATCCTGACGTAATACTCACAGGAGTGAGCGGCTGCAAGTAGCAGACCCTTGTTCACCACTCCCCCGTAACTGAAGCTCGACGACACCGGCGCCGGGAGACCCTCCTTCTTGCAGAGGTCAAGAACGGTATCGTTGACAGCCTGGTCCCAGACGATGAGGGGGGAACCCCTGCAATAGTCCCGCATCACGGTGATCTGCTTGTTTGCGTCCGTGTCGGAGGTGCTGACGGCGAACTTGACTTTGCACCGCGAATTCGATGCGGGATTGACGTAGGCCGACCATTCCCGCAGGGTGTAGAGGGCACTTGGGAAGCCATTCTTGATAAAGTCAAAGCTGAACAGGACTCTGTGTTCGGTATCGGGCATGTCTGGCTCCTTTCGCGTCGCGATGTGATCACACCGATGGTTGCGCGCCCATGGAAAGCGTAGCGAGCCTGCAACCGGTGGTGCAGAATGGATGTTACCCTCAATCAGGTCAGAAGCAAGGTAATGCTGTCGCGGCAGCGCATCGCGAACCTTCCGTGCCCAGCCATTCGGCTCCCTTCCTCCTCGCGTGGCGCAGCGGCAAGTTCAAAGCGCAAGAGGGCGCAAGGAACTGTTAGTTGACGCTGCTCAACCGCATTCCCCCGCTATTTCGGCGCCATCGCCTTCTCCGCCGCCTCCTTCACATACCGCTCCGACTTATCCGTCCGCGTCTCCGCCAGGTGCTTATAAATCCGCCCCGCCTCCGCCTTCTTCCCCGCCGCCGTTAGCTTCTCCGCCGCCACCAGACACGCCTTAGTCGCCTTGATCCGCTCCCACCCCACCGCGTCCGACGCCTTGATCAGCAGATCCACCGCGCTCGCCTCACCCATATTCGCCAGCCCCCACACCGCCGCCTGCCGAACCTCCGCATCGCCATCCCCCGCCGCCGCCTTCAATGCAGCCACGGAGCCAGCATCCCCGATCACCCCCAGCGCCTGCACAATCGCCAGCCGCCGCCGACCCTTCGCATTCCCCAGCGCCGCCCGCAACTGCTCCGCCGCACCATCGCGGATCGCCACGATCGTCCGCACCGCATCATCCCCAATCTCATCATCCAACATCAGCTTCCCCACCGCCGCCACCGCATCCTTATTCCCCGCCCACTCCAACTCGCGCACCAGAATCGCCTGGCTCCACTTCGCCCGATCCCCGCCAAGCTGCGACGCAAGCGTCCCCACCAGCATCGCCCGCTCTTTCTCCTTCCCCGCCCGGCACACATACAACGCCAGCCCATGCAGCGCATACCGGGGCTTGTACCTGGCCGGATCATTCCCCTCGCTCAGCATCCCGATCAGCGACATGATGTTCTCTGGCCCCCCCAACAAGATCGCATCATACGCTTTCTGGGCCTCCCCCCATTTCGGCCCCGTCAACTTAAACTCATCCGTCCGGTTCTTCTTGCTCGGATCGTTCTTGTCCGCCACCGCGGGGTCCAACTCCGGCATGCTATTGACCCACTCGGCCAGATTCTTCGTTTCTGCCATGATAATCATCCCTTCTTGCTTCTGCGTGTGCTCCGCGCTCTTGAGTGGTGAGTGCGAATCCTACAAATGCCACGGCGCCCGCATCGGCTGATTCACCAGCCGATTCGCCTCCGCATCGCCGATGATCTGCTCCTTCACCGGGTCATACTGAATTCTCCGCCCGGTGCGTATGGCGATATTCGACAAATGCAGCAACGTCACCGTCCGACACGCCGCCTCCGGATGGCCGCCGGCGAGCTTCCGCGTCTTCACCGCCTCGGCAAATGTCCGCAACGGCTCCGGGTCCGGCATCGCCAACACCGTCTTCTGATCCGCTTCGCTCAGATCGGTCAGCTTGACCGACCTCGGCTTCATCCCCGACGGCTCGCCCCACTCCGCGCTCTCGAGCACCATCGTGAACCCGTCCGCATACTTCAGCTTGATCCACCCCCACATCCCCGTCACTTCCGGATGCGCCGGCGGCGCGCTCGCCTCCACCTCCACCGGGCTCGTATCGTCCTTCCCAAACAACCAGTTGATCGGATCGAGCAGATGCTGCCCCATATCCGTCAGCCCCCCGCTCTCATAATCCCAATACCACCGGTGCGTCCCGCCATGCCGGGTCGGCGTATAGGGCTTCAACGGCGACGGCCCGCAATACAGATCCCAATCCAGATTCGCCGGCACCGGCCGAATCGGCTGATCCGTCTTCCCGCTCCACTCCTTCACCTTCAGCCCCCCGCGGTGAAAATACACCCCCGGGTTGTTCTTGAGCAACCCGCTCCGCATGATCTTGTGGATGAGAATGTTGTCCTTGCTCCTGCTCATCCCGAACCGCCCGAACGTCCCCACCTGGAAGATCCGCCCATACCGCTGGAACGCCTCGACCACCGCCCGCCCCTCGGCGATCGTCCGCGTCATCGGCTTCTCGCACAACACATCCTTCCCCGCCTCCGCCGCCGCGATCGAAATCAGCGCATGCCAGTGCGGCGGCGTCGCGATCGCGATCAGATCGATATCCTTTCGCTCCATCACCCGCCGAAAATCAGTATAAATCTTGTTATTGTCCGCCCGGTCCTTGAACCGCACATCGCAGTCCGCCAGCTTCACGACCTTCAGATCCTTGCTCAGCTCCCCAAACGTCCCCCCGCCACGCCCCCCGCACCCGATCAGCGCCCCCCCAAACGTTTCGCTCGGCGGCGTCACTCCCTCTCCCCCCAGCACATTCCGCGGCACAATCATGACCCCCGCTGTCGCCGCCGCCACACCTTTCAGAAAACCTCTACGTGTCACGTTCCGCTTTTGGTATGCCATGAGCCTACCTCCCACTTCTAATACGCCCCAACCGCTGCGGCGTTTTCGCCCCAACTCGGTTCATCGTCGCCTTCGTCCAATGGCTTACCGTTATTATTGGGGGGGGACGGGATGGGGCAAATGTAATTGACAGACTGAGCAAAGGCGTTATCGTCAAGAAGGCTCAAGAAACCTTTCCGAAGACACCAGCAGCCGACGATTCCGCCGAACTTCGGGGGGTTTTGCAGGAGGCTCAGGAGACGAAATGACCGCACCCAACCGCCGCACCTTCCTCGGCTCCTCACTGCTCACCGGGCTCACCCTCGCCGGCATCTCCACCGCCCAGTCCACCCCACCATCGGCCGCCCCCAAGTCCGACCTCCCCACCGGCACGCTCGATAAAGTCAAAATCTCCCGCCTTATCGCCGGGGGCAACCTCCTCTCCGGCTGGTGCCACCAACGCGACCTCCTCTACGTCCGCGACCTCGCCGCCGCCTACCTCACCGAGAAAAAACAGTTCGACACCCTCCAACTCATGGAGCAGTCCGGCATCAACACCATCATGATCGACCCGATGCAACAACCCATCATCACCCAGTACAAGAAAGAACGCGGCGGCCAGATCCAGACCATCGTCTCCGTCCGCCAGGACTGGGGCGACTGGTCCAAACCCAACCTCAACAACCTCCGCACCGAGATCAATAAAACCGTCGATCAAGGGCCGGACCTACTTTTCCTCCACGGCGGCTACTGCGACGCTCTCGTCAAAACCGGCAAGAGCGAGAACATCGAATTCCTTGGCAAAGCCCTCGATCTCATCCGCCAACAGCAATTCCTCGCCGGCCTCGGCTCCCATGCCCTCGAAGTCCCCATCGCCTGCGACCAACACAACATCAAAGTCGATTACTACGTCAAAACCTTCCACCACGACCGCTACTGGTCCGCCACCCCCAAGGCCAATCGCAAACCCTTCTCCGTCGACGGCAACCGTTCCCTCGACCACAACGAATTCTGCGACAATATCTTCTGCCTCGACCCCGAAAAAAACACCCAGTACTTCGCCGCCAGGAAACAACCCTTCATCGCCTTCAAAGTCCTCGCCGCCGGCGCCATCGACCCCAAATCCGGCTTCACCTACGCCTTCGAAAACGGCGCCGACTTCATCTCCGTCGGCATGTTCGACTTCAACGTCGCCCAGGACGTAATGATCCTCAAAGAAGTTCTCAAAGACCTCAAACGCCCCCGCCCCTGGATGGCATAGAAGCTTCCACCAGCGCACAGGATGCACCTCCGGTGCTTCTTTTTTCGATCCGCGCCCTGCGTCACAACGCCACCCCTCCGCCCGCAATCCCTGCAAACCTATTCCCGCAGGAATACCACCGATGGCCAACCCGAATAACAAATCACCCCAACCAACTCACTGCGTCGGCTTATCCGACCCCCTCACATGCATCTTCTCCGGCCGCTTCGGACGCCTCCCATACCGCGTCCCCTCCCCGGTATCCGACGACTTCGCCCCACCCGCCATCGGACCCTTCACTTTCCGCCCGTTCGATGCCGCCTTCATCAGCGAATCGTCAACCGGCCGCCACCAGTGATTCAGCACCCCCTCCTTCACCAGCTTCGCCGCCTCCTCCGGATTATCCACAACCTTGAAAATCCCCAAATCCTCCTGATCGATGAAGCTTGGCCGCATCGTCTTACGCAGCCACTCGATCAGCCCGCCCCAATACTTCGACCCATACAGCACAATCGGATACGCCTCGACCTTCAGCGTCTGCACCAGCGTCATCGTCTCGAAAAACTCATCCAGCGTCCCATAACCCCCCGGGAAGCACACAAATGCCGACGCATACTTCACAAACATCACCTTCCGCACGTAAAAATAGTGAAAGTCCAGCGTCATCGTCTGATACCCGTTGCTCTCCTGTTCCTGCGGCAGGCTGATATTCAGCCCGATTGATTGCCCCCCCGCGTCGTACGCCCCCTTGTTCGCCGCTTCCATGATGCCGGATGCGAAACACCCGCCACGTGTCTTTTCCATCCATATCTGCAGGCATACTAGACTCCAGTGTCTATTACTTCGGCCCATTGTCCGTTTTTCTTAACCCGCCGCATTTCCCCCCACCCCTTCAACCCTCCACTATAGCCCCATCGCCTTCTTCTTCTGCTCCCACTCCGCCCTCTCCCGCTTATTCTCCGTCCTCAACTCCCCCCCCGCCCGCAACGCCTCCACCTCCAGCCGCGACAACCTCACCGCCTGGTAGCGGTAATCCAAAAACGCCTCCGCCACCTCCGGAACAATCGCCTGGATCATCGCAAACATCGCCACCGCATAATCCCGGATCTCCAACTGCGCATGCGGGTCCATCCGCAGTTCCAGAAAATGCAGCAGGTTGTGCAGATCACATTTCCAATACCATTCCGTGTAAATATTGAGCGGCAGCCCCGTCCGCGCCAGTTCCCGCGTCACCCCCTTCTCCAACAGCCTCTGGTATTCCGCATAATGCGCCTCCACCCCATCCAGATACGCCAGAAACTGCTCGGCTGTTCCCTCATCAATATTCTCTTCCCCGCCCTGCCGGTTGACCGTGCTCTGCTTCCGCACCGCCTCCACCGATGGCCGGTAAAACCGGTCCGGCACAATCGAATATCTCGCCGAATACTCATTCACACTCGCCGTCCGATGCCGAATCCACTGCCGCGCCACGAAGATCGGCATCACCTGGTGAAACTTGAACTCCACCATCTCCAGCGGCGTCGTGTGCCCGTGCCGCATCAAATATCGAATCAGCCCCCGATCCTCGCTGACCTGTTTGGTCCCCGCCCCATACGACACCCGCGCCGCCTGCACAATCGCAAAGTCCGCCGTTTTCCCCTTTGGCACCAGCCGCGGCATCACATCCACCAACGCAACCAAACCATGATCGTGGACCTTCACTTCCCACCGACCCGCCCCCCCCATCACGTCCACCACCTCCCCCTCCGCCGCCTTGCGCTCAATCTGAATCTTCGAAATATCCGGCACCTTTCTCGACATCCCCCCGATCATATCAAAGCCCTCCCGCTTTCCCACATCCGCTCGCTGCCGAAGCCCCCATTCGAAATTCGAAAATCAAAAATCGAAATTCCCCCTACCCCCTCGCACTCGCCCCCAACACAATCAACAAATACACGAAATACCCAAAGATCAGCCCCCCCGCCAACCGCCGGTCGAACCGTACCCTTCCCCCCGCCGCCGCCATAAACACCAGCGACAATATCACCGCCCCCAACGCGTCGATCCGCCACGCCATCCGCGGAAATATCACCGCCCCCCACACACTCTGCGTCGTCGCCGCATCCCTCGCCACATGCCTCGCCACCCATGCCGCCGCACCCGCCGTCACGATCACCATCGGCAGCAGCACACATAAATTCAAATACACCACCCCAACCTGCGCCGTCAACGCTACCCACGCCCGACCCTCACCCGCCAGCGGCACGCCCGTCCCCACCATCGGCATCACCAGCGCCACACTCAACAGCGTCCCCGCAATCACCCCGCTCGAATACCTCGCGCCACGCCGGCTCAGCTCCTCCGCTCCACGCGTCGCCGCCCACGCCGACACCACCGCCACCCCCATCACCGCCACCATCATCCCCCATCGCATCCACCCTCCCCCCATTCTCCCACTCTCCCGCTCTCCCATTCCCCGTTTCTCTGCTTCTCCCACCCACACCCCCATCACCAGCATCCCCTCCAGCAACAGCACGATCGCCTCAAACACCCCTACTTTCCCCTGAAACCCCGCCATGAACGCCAATATCGTCGCCGCCGGCAGCAACGCCCACACTCGCCCCGCTCCCGTCGGCAGCACCTCCACAGTCCCCGACATCACCACCAGCCCCGCCACCCCCGACAGCGCCGCCACGCTCGTCCCGAAAACCACACCCATCCCCATATCGCTATGCCCCAGCAGCGTCGCCACCATCGCCATCACCCCAATCGGCAACCAATGCGCCACCGCCCGCCTCCCCGGCGAACCTTCGCTCGCCCCCGCCATCGCCCCCAATCCTCCCAACACCGCAACCAGCAACCCCACCGCCCCACCAAACAGCAGCACCACCGCCCTCACGTTCGCACTTTCCAACACACCCTCGCCCATATCCCCAAAGTGTGTCCACACCCCACCCAATTGTCCAGCCCCCGCCATTCTTCCCCAATTCGAAAATCAAAAATCGAAAATCCCTCATCCCACCGGCAATACCCCCCGCAACCTCTCGATCACCCCCGGCAACACCTCCAGCGCCCGCCCCACCTCCTCACGCGTCGTATACCTCGACAAGCTGAAACGCACCGCCCCATGCGCAATCCGCTCATCAATCCGCATCGCCCGCAGCACGTGGGACGGCTCCAGACTCCCGCTGCTGCACGCCGCCCCTGCCGACGCGCAAATCCCCCGCTCGCTCAGCAACAGCAAGATCGCCTCCGCCTCCAGCCTCGCAAAACTGATGTTCGTCGTGTTCACCAGCCGATTCTCCCTCCCACCATTCACATGCGCATCCTCAATCCGCTTCAAAATCCCTCCCTCCAATTCATCCCGCAACTCCGCCACGCGACCCATCTCACCCAGCAACCGCCCCGCCAACTCCGCCGCCTTCCCCATCCCCACCATCCCCGCCACGTTCTCCGTCCCACCCCGTCGCCCCCGCTCCTGTGGCCCGCCGATAATCAACGGCCTCATCCTCACCCCACGCCTCACATACAACGCCCCCACCCCCTTCGGACCATGAAACTTGTGAGCCGCCAAACTCATCAAATCCATCCCCACACCCCTCACATCGACCGCCACCTTCCCCACCGCCTGCGTCCCATCACAATGAAACGGCACACCCCTCTGCCGGCAAACCGCCGCGATCTGCTCCACCGGAAATATCACCCCCGTCTCATTGTTCGCCCACATCATCGTCACCAACGCCACCGAATCATCCACCGCCGCCCCAAACCCCTCCATATCCAACGCCCCGGACCCTTCCACACCGATCTCCACCACCTCCACCCCGCTCATCGACAACTCCCGACAAAGCTCCCGTGTCGCCGAGTGCTCCACCACGCTCGTCACGATTTTCCGCCGCGATCCCCGGCTCCCCAACACCCCCCGAATCGCCGTATTCACCGCCTCAGTACCCCCGCCCGTCAAAATCAACTCCTGATCTCCGCACCCGATCAACCCCGCCAACTGCGCCCTGGCCTCTTCGATCGCCTGCCGGCTACGCTGCCCAAACCGATGCGCGCTTGACGCATTTCCATACCACTCCCCAAGATACGGCAACATCGCCTCCAACGCCTCCGGCGCCAGCCGAGTCGTCGCATTGTTATCCAAGTACACGGTGTCCATCATCCTCATATTCTATGGCCTTTATGGATAATCCGCACCGCCCCATACAGGTGCCCCCACCAACACAAGTTATCGTCCACCCAAGTCTCACCAAACCCCCCAATTTTTCTTGCATCCGCACCCCCACAGCAGTAAAATTATACTACATGCCTGCCCGAACCTTCCCAAATTCTTCTCGGCAAAGGGCCTTCACGCTCGTTGAACTCCTCGTTGTCATCGGCATCATCGCCCTCCTCATCTCCATCCTCCTCCCCGTCCTCGGCAAGGTCCGCGTCCAAGCCGCCGCCACACAATGCGCTAGCAACCTCCGCGGCTTCGGCCAGGCGTACCTCGCCTACGTTGACGGCAACAAAGGCGTCTCACCTCCCTATCGCCTGCCCATCAATGTCACCCGGTCGAGCATCTACGGCATCGGCGGCAAAGACGTCTTCCGACCTCGCTGGTACGAACTCCTCGGAGGAACCGTCAAACGCTACGCCAATCAATCCCCCAAACCCATCGACGACAACTCCTGGACCATCGACGACGCCTGGTTCCTCTGCCCAGCCGTCCCCGACTGGCACAACAACCGCAATTACCCCTACGGCTATAATTTCCAATTCCTCGGCAACCCCCGCCTCCGCGCCTCCGACAAACGACCCATCAACTACCCCGTCAAGCCCGGTTCCATCAAAGGCTCGATCACCGTCCTCGCTCTCGATTGTATGGGCACCGCCGCAGGAAAACCCGAAGCCACCCGTGCCGGCTACTACAACGACGGCACCAAAGACCGCCATGCCTTGGGCAACAAAGGCGTCGTCGTCGATCCCCCTCGAATCACCCCCCACTCCGATATCGCCGACTCCGCCCACACCGCCCCAGAAGACCGCTCCGGGCCACACGCCCGACACGCCGGAAAGCTCAACGTCGTCTTCTGCGATGGACACGTCGAGCGCCTCACGCCCCAGGAACTCGGCTACGTTGTTCGCAAGGATGGCTCCATGACCGCCTACGAAGCCGCCGGTAATAACAAGCTGTTCTCTGGCTCCGGCGCCGACATCGACCCGCCATCCAAGAACTGATGCGGCCCGCCACGGCGCCGTCCCCATGAGGCACTTATAATGAATCAACCTATGACACACACCAAGGTCTCTTCACCATCAACGATCACGTCTGTCAAACCCGAGACAGACTTCAAAAACCGCCTCCTCCTCTACGGCGGCATCGCTGTCGCCGCTCTCATCGTCGCCTACGTCGGCTACCACTTCTGGACCCGCAAACCCGTCCCCCGCCTCAACGCCAAAATCGAGGAAATCGTCCGCTACGTCGAAGACACCGGTTTCCGAGGCCTCCCCGTCGAGCGCCAGTTCGTCTACCTCAAAGCCCTCGACGACCGTCCCGACGACATGAAGGCCGCCTTCGAAAAAAAGAAAATCACCGCCGACGAGTACTCCGCCGCCAAGGAATACGCCTGGTTCGGCAAACAACTCTCCAACATGGAGCGTTACGTCGCCCTCCGCAACCCCGGCGAACGCCAGAAACTCCTCGACAAGCTCATCGACAAGAAAATCAACAAGTCCATACCCAAGAAGCTCGACCCCAATAAAACGCCCGCCCCTCCCTCCGCCGACGACGATGACGAACCCCCAGTCACCCGCGATCTCGCACTCGAGAAGGTCCTCCCCCTTACCTGGCCCCGCGAAACCCGCAACCAATGGGAGCAGTACCGCAAAGCCCTCCGCGACCGCGAAAGAGAACGCCTCGCCGGCACCCGCGGCTCCGCCACCACCAAAAAATCCGGAGAATAACCCCGCCCCGGTTTCTCTCGCCCACAACATCCGCGGACACAAGGTCCGCGGTTCTCTTTTCAGTCAAGAATCGCCCACAACACCACAATAGCAACCACAAGAACAGCCGGTATCAGCAACACCCCGATCACATGCGCCGCCACCACCGTCGCCAGCGAATGATCGAATTTCAAATACCGCTTATACGCCACCGACAACCGCCACGCATACACCAGCAAAAACAAACAGACCACCCCAAACGCCCCCAGCTCCAGCACTTCGTTCCCACGATACGCCACGCTCCACGTCGACATCCACATCGGCATCGCCGCCGCCAATACCACCACCCACACAAACGCCATTCCCACCGTCCAAACCGTCGTGTCCGAGCAGTACACCACGCACCTCACCACATGGATCGTCTTCACCTTCGCCCGACCCATCGACTGCCGAAATATCATCAGCGGCAAGAACACCACCCAAGGCCACCCCATCATGAACAACGCAATGCCCACCAGCGCCACCAACCCACCACCCCGATCGTAACTCCGCGCCCACAATAACCGGAAAAAATCCTTGCTCGGCGGCAGCGGATACCTCTGATCCAGCTGCAGATCAAACGCCGCCTTGGTCGGATACTGCGCCCGCACCGCCGCCACCCGGTTATACGCCGTCGTCGCGATCCCCCGACTCGCGCGAAACTCCCGTGTCAGTTCGATCGCCATGAGCGCCAGCACCGGCACCACCAGCAGCACCAACGCCAGATTCGCCGCCACCCAATACCCCACCAGCCGCCCCTTGTACGATGGCTGCGCCGGATGCAATCCCGTCCAAAACTTCCCCGGCCGCATTCCCCCAATCACCGTCCTATAAAACGACCACACCTTCCGCCGCGGATGATGCTCGAACAAATACGGATGCCTCCGCCGTTCCGGCTCCATCAGATCCACCCACTCAAACCGATACCCGCACTCCGGGCACCTCGCCTCCACCAACCCCCGCAAGTTGTAATCACACAACGGGCAGTTGATGTCCCCATCCACCTTCCCCCAATCCACCGCCGCCGATTCCGGCTTCACCTCAACCATCCCCCCATTCTCCCAAACCCCGCATCATCTCGGAAGCCCCCGCTCCCCGTTCTCCCACCAAAACCCCACGCCGACACGCCACCACCCCCACACCGCCTCAAAACTCCCGCGTCGCCCGCATCAGCCGATCCCTCACCGCCGCCCACGCCGCCTCATCCGGCGGCATCTGCACCCAGATCACCTCAATCCCCGCCTGATCCAACGACCTCAACATCGCATACAACCGCTTCGCATACTCCTTCGCCCCATCCGGCATCAAGATCAACCGATGCGCAGGCCCACGCCCCGACCCCCCCACGATCGGCAACAAATCCGCCGCCGCCGGGTCCAACCCCAACGGCTCGATCGACAACACCGCCCACGACTTCTCCAGATTCTCCCGGCACCACTGCGCCACCCGCGGAATCCCCTTTGACTCAAACCGATACGCCGACGCGTTCGGCGCATAATGCTTCGCGTGCTGCCCCGGACTCCTCGCCGCCACCGCCTCACCCACAAGCCCCTTAAACGCCTGAACCTTCCCGATCACCCCCGATATCTGCTCCGCCGTCACCGCCCCAGGCCGCAAAACCGTCGGCACTTCCCCACCCAGATCCAAAACCGTCGACTCGATCCCCACATGACACGCCCCACCATCCAATACAAAATCCACCGCCTCACCCAGTTCATCCCGCACATGCCTCGCCGTCGTCGGGCTTACCCGCGTCGACCGATTCGCGCTCGGAGCCGCCACCGCACCATCAAACTCCCGCAACAACTCCAACGCCACCGGATGATCCGGACACCTCAGCCCCACCGTCCCCAGCCCCGCCGTCGCCTCATTCACGATCACATCCCGCTTCTTCACCACCAGCGTCAACGGCCCCGGCCAAAACTTCTTCGCCAATTGCTCCGCCACCACCGGCCACTCTGCCGCATACCGCCGCGCCACGCCATTATCCGCCACATGCACGATCAGCGGATTCGTCGCTGGCCTCCCTTTCACCGCAAATATCTTCCTCACCGCCTCGCTATTGGTCGCATCCGCACCCAACCCATACACCGTCTCCGTCGGAAACGCCACCAACCCCCCCCCCCGCAATATCTCTACCGCTTTATTAACGTCACTCATGCATCCT
>JAPLNB010000135.1 GCA_026693085.1 Planctomycetota bacterium
TGCCCCTCACCCCATCCATACCCCCGCCTCCCTCCCGACAAAACGAACCCATTTCCTCCGCAACTCCTTCGCTCAGCATCGCTTATCTCCGTGCATCCAGGGCTTCAGCAATGAAACGGAGACCCCGCTATTCTGTGCCAATGGGATTGCCTGCCGGACCCAAACGCCACCCACGACACCCTCGGCCCCCCGCCTCGTCGAGCTTGCTTTGGAGGGACGCGTTCCAGGCCTGTATCGGGAGCTTGCCTGTACCGATTGCGGTAAGTCCGCCGCGATTGAGAACACACTGGGCCTCTCGGTCGGTGTTCCGGCCCCGGAGGAAACGGCCACATTTGATGTCGAGTTCTTCGGCGACGTGGTGTTGCCGACGAGGCGGCGGGACGGATCGGCGGGGCCAACGTTGCGGGGGCGATGCGTGGCCAACGCCGACGAGCCTCAGCGGGTGCTGCTGAATCGGCCGGGTCTGAAGTCGCCGGAGCGGCTGCGCAGGGTGGAGGAAACCGAGGAGGCGATGGCCAAGAACCTGCCAATGTAGTGAAAACTGTTCTCCGGAACCGGCCTTGGCGCTATCCTCAGGGCCGTTCTTGTCGCGGAAGGGCTGAACTTGGGGTAGTGTATTCCTGCCTTGCATTGGCCCGGCGACAATGTATGATATCCCCCGCAAGTTCATGATGTGGATCACAGAATGGGGGCATTCGCTTACGCGGTGTCCAATCTAATCTCGAAAGGGGGATCCATGGGGACCATCTATCCGAAAATCACTGTCGTCACGCCCAGCTACAACCAAGGCACATTTCTTGAACAAACCATCCGAAGCGTCTTGTGCCAGGACTATCCCAACCTCGAATACATCGTTCTCGACGGCGGCTCTCAGGACGATTCCCCAGCCATCATCCGCAAATACGCGCCCCGGCTCGCCTATTGGCGCAGCCAGCCCGACGACGGCCAGGCCGCCGCCATTGACGAAGGCCTCCGCATGGCAACCGGACAGATCATGTGCTGGGTCAACTCCGACGACCCCCTCGCCGCCGGCTCACTCAACGCCGTCGCCGAGTTCTTCAACCAACATCCCAACACCGAAGTCGTCGTCGGCGAAGTCTGCCTCATCGACGAAATCGGCCGCCCCATCACCTACCTCAGCGAACCCTGCTGGAACACCGCCTGGCAACTCTACGTCCGCAACTGCATCCCCCAATCGAGCGTCTTCTGGCGACGAACCCTCTACCAACGCGTCGTCGGAATCAACCCAAAGCTCCAGTTTGCCATGGATTACGACCTCTGGTTCCAATTCGTCCGCCAGACACCCTTCTGGTTCCTCGGTCGCCTGCTCTCCTACCAACGACACCATCTCCTGACCAAGACCTCCACCATACAGCACATCGCCGCCAAGGAAAACCCCGCCGTCGCTCGCCTGTATCTGCCCAACTTCCCCGCGCGCACACCCCTCCGACACTTCGCCTGGCGTCTCCACCGTACACTCAAAAAGCTCATCGCCGGCAGCTACCTCCGCAGCCTCGTCGGCTACCGCGCCCAACGACGCGCCTGGGAATCCGGCAGTCTAACCCAACCCGGAACCCTCGCCCCCGCCGCCGGACCCCTCTGGGCCTGCTACGGCGAAACCCACGACTAGAACCTGTCCAGCAACTCCAGAGAAACTCCCGCAGCGACGCCGTGGGTATCCCAATACGCTTCCGTTCCAAACCCGCTTTCTAAACCGTCCGTCCACCCACCGTCAACGGCGCCGGCTGTGGCGACGGTGTCATCGTCGGCTCAATCGCAATCCCCAACCCCTCCCGCTTCCCATCCTTCGGCAAACCATCCCGGTCGATGATCCGCTGTATCGCCATGATCCCCTCCAGCAGCGTCTCCGGCCGCGGCGGACACCCCGGTACATAAACATCCACCGGAATGAACTGGTCCACCCCCTGCACCGTCGCATAGGTATCAAACACTCCGCCGGTGCTCGCGCACGCCCCCATGGAAATCACCCACTTCGGTTCCGCCATCTGCTGGTAAATGTGCTGAAGCACCGGCATCATCTTGATCCCCACCCGCCCAGCCACGATCAGCAAATCGCTTTGCCGCGGCGAAAACCGCATCGCCTCCGCCCCGAATCTCGCCAAGTCATACCTTGATGACGCCGTCGCCATCAGCTCAATCCCGCAACACGCCGTCGCGAACGGCAACGGCCACAGCGACGATCGCCTCGCCCAGTTGACCAGCTTCTTCAACTGCGTCGTCAGCATATTATCCGGCAGAAGCTGTGTATCCATTACCGCGGATTATAGTAATCAATCGGCCGCAGGCAAAGCAGCCGGACCCAAGCACACACCACCAACACCCCGCATCAATCATGCGGGTTCTCGGCCGCCTCCACCGGCTCCGGCTCCGCCTTCTTGCCCTTGGTTCCCAAAATGATCCCAAACTCATACAAGCCGATCAGCGGGAACATCAACGCGATCGTCGCAGTAATCACATCCCCAGGCGTGATCACGGCTGCCACCAGCAGAAGCACAAAATAGACATACCGCCGCGCCTTCCGCAGCGCCGCCGCCTCCACTATCCCGATCTTCAAAATCGCCGCGATCACCAGCGGCAACTGAAACGCCAGCCCGAACGTCAAGAGCATCATCACCACAAGGTCGATGTAGTCCCCAAGATCATACTGCGGCACCACCAGGCTCTTCGGCGCAAACGGAATGCTCTTGATCACCCCGTTCACCATGAAGTTCAGCTTCCCCTCGAGCGAATTGTAATATAGATCCCCGTTCTTGAGCGTCTTCGGGTCCAGATCCCCGTCAAAAAACGGAATATTCGCCGGCCGTGTTGTAGGGTGGACCACCGTTTTACCTGAGTAATAAACCGGGATCGGCACGTCGGTCGTCCACCCCACAAAGAACTGGATCGTCCACGGCAACACGAGAAAGTACACGAACAACATCCCCGCGATCAGCAAGCTGATCGACAGCGGCGCATATCGGGTGACCCACTTTCGCTCGTGGCGGTAAAGCCCCAACGCAACGAACATCCACAACTGATACACCAGCCACGGCGACGCGATCGACGCCGCCGATATCAGGCTGATCTGCATGTACACCATGAAACTGCCGCCGAGCTGGCGATCATATGTGGTCGGCGGCAGGCCGTTCGCTTTCAGCGCCATCAGCAGCGGCCGGCAGAAAAACGCCACCACTGTATTGCCGTAAAACAAGCACACCGCCAGCGCAACCACAAACCCGAGCAACCCCAGCATCAGCCGCCACCTAAGATCTTCCAGATGATCCCCAATGGACATCCGGTACTCCTCCGGATCGAAGGATTTGTTCTTGGACACACTCGGGTTGCTCTCGGCTTCGGCTGTCATCGCCGCGAATTATAGAGTATGAAGCCGGGCATGGGGAGCATCTTCAGACGCAGAAACTCCTTCCTCCGCTCGGCCGACCACCTGTCCGAGCAGGCATGAGCCTTGCATCGGTGGCGACCGGCCAAGACCAAACACCCCCAACACCGTCGGCGCTATGTCCAGAATCCTCGGCCGCTTACTTTCCAGAGGTGCATTACACAACAACACCCCAGGCACCAATTCCGGGTCCACACAATGATCCCCACTCCACAAACGGCTGTTATCCTTAAGAATCGTATCGCTCACCTGCCCCCGGGCGCATTCCCACGAACATCGATACCCCGCCTCATATCCCACGATAATATCCGGCCCCTCAAACCGGTACGGCCCGTCATAATGCCGGCTCGTGATTATCGCCCGCCGAATCGTCCGCCTGGGCCCCGATCCGGTAGGGGGGGTATCCATCATTTTTTCCAGCGCCGCCTTCAATTCCTCCACGAGCAACTCAAACTCCTCCCCCGCCGGCACAATCCCCTTCGACTCCCGCCCCACCAAGTTCACAAATATCCCCACCAGGCCCACCGCATACGCCCGCGTCCGCGACCAATCCACCCCCTCCAACCACGCCGCCCCCGGGGCCGCCCCCTCTTTCAAATGCAGATACCCGTTCTGATGTAGCCACGCATTCAAATCCACCGTCCGGCGAAAACTCGTGAAACCATGGTCCGACATCACCATCAGCAGCGTATCGTCGGACAGCCGCTTCAGTGTCTCACCCACCAGCCCATCCATCTCCACGAGCATCGCCTCGACGACTCCACGATGCCGCCCCTCACCACCACCACCCTCCTCCTGCTGCCGCCAAAACATGTGCTGAATCCGATCGGGCGTATCAAACACACAGATCGTCACATCATCCGCACCGTTCTCCAGCGTCCCCAGGAACATCGCCTTCCGTTCCCTGTACACTCCCCACGCCTGCCTCAGAAACGCATCCTCATCCAACACCCCGCAGTTCAACGCCGTCGTGTCCTCGATCAGCCCCAGCGTCCCAAACGTCCCGCTCTTCTTCGCCAGGTAATTCGAAAACAACCCCGGATGGCTCACCGGCATCGCCGGCGCCTCCGGATCGATATGCAGCGGCGTCATGTAAAGCAGCACCTCCGGACGAATCGATTTCAAATGAAATTGCGCCAATCCCCGGACCTTCATCGGCCCCGCCCGAAACGAGAGCGCAACCCACTCGCTCTGTTGCCCCACCGAGAGCCCAATCTCCTGCCCCCCAACCTCCAGAGCCACCTTCTCCAAGCCTTCGAACCGTTTGACGGCTAGCGGAACCGTAAGCTTCTTCCCCTCCACAAATGGATGCTCCGGCCCCACGACCTGCGTCCGTGCAACATCCCCCACAAACCGCAGCGGAAAGTAATCCGCATCCACCGGGTCCGTCCGATCATCAAGCGTCGCATAATATCCAAACGTCCCCTGGCTCCCCCGCAAGTCCGGCACGCACATCCCCGAAAGCACGCGCCCACCAAATCGCTCCGGCGGAAAGGTGATCGGCACCCGCAAGACCGTCACCTCCAGCCGATGCCTCGCCAACTCATGCCAGAACGGCTCGCCTTTCCTCAACATCCGCGCCCGTCCGCGCCCCAGCGGAATCCGGTACCGCCCAAACCTCAGCATCCGCCCCGCCTCGAGAACCTCCGACGAACTCAACCGCGGCAAGTACGTCTCGGTATCCCGAGTAATAAAATCGTAAATCCCATGTCGCGACGGGTCCAGCCCAGTCATAAACGTTGACCACGCCGCCGGCGTCAGCGCCGGCCAAACCGTCTCCAGCTCCGAGAAATGCCCCCGCTTCGCCAAGGCCTGGAAATTCGGCAGCTTCCCCTCACCCATCAGCTTCGCCGTCAGTTTCGGATCCAGACCGTCCAACCCCAGCACCACCACCTTCCTGAACCCATACGCATACCGCACCCGCCGCCTGCGTACCACCCGCCACAGCATCGTCAATGGAAAAACAACCGGCCCAAGCATAATCGTGAAAACGATGATCACAAACGTCAACAGCGAGACCGATATCGCAAACCCGCTGCCAGGCCCGATGTACGCAACCAAAACGCACCCCCCGGACTGTTTCGTTGTATCGTGGCGTTACGCTTCCAGACCCCCGATACCCCTGAACAACCCGACTTGATTGCAGAATTCTACCGTACAGAATATCAGTGTCAATCCACCTCGCCCCCACCAATGAAGCTGCCACCCCAAAATGGGGTGGCAGCCAGGATTATCCCAACTCACGCAGCCGATCCGTCTCACACCCCCGCCGGCGACGCCCCAGGAGACGTCCGCCAGCTCTGCAAAACCCGCATATAGTTTGCCCGCTCAAACGCGTGGGCATCCGGGCACCGGCTCAGACTCATGCTCCCCTGCATCAGCCGCACCGACGAATACTCGTTCTGCTCCATCCATTCCTTCATCTGGGCAAGAACCTTCCCAAGGTGCGCCGGCCCATGGATCAACAGCGCGGATACCATCTGCACCGCCGACGCGCCCGTCATGATCGCCTTGATGGCGTCCGTGCCGCTGTGCACCCCGCCGCTCACCGCCAGCGATGCCTGCACGTGTGGCGACAAAATCGCCAGCCACCGCAGGCGCAACAGCAGATCCGACGGGTCCGACAACGCCAGCTTCGGCACCGCCTCCAACAGCTCCAGATCAATGTCCGGCTGATAAAACCGGTTGAACAGCACCAAACCATCTACCTTCAGGTCATCCAGCCGGCAGCACAGGTTCGGCAGCGACGAGAAAAACGGCGATAGCTTGACTGACAGCGGAATCGATATGCTGTTCCGTATGTTCCGTGCCACGTCCAGCACCCGCTGCTCCAACTGATCCGATGTCTCCACCGGGTCCGTCGCCACGTGGTACACGTTCAATTCCAACGCATCCGCGCCCGCTTGCGCGATCTGCTTCGCATAGTCAATCCATCCGCCTAGCGTCGTCCCGTTCAGCGACGCAATCACCGGGATCTTCACCGCCTGCTTGATCCGCCGGATGTGCTCCAGATACTGCTCCGGCCCCATCGCAAAATCCTTGGCGTCCGGGAAATACGACTGCGCCTCCGCGAACGAGTTGGCGTACATCTCCATCTGGTAGATCGTCCCCAACTGCTCGCCCGCAATCTGCTCCTCAAACAGCGAGTGCATCACGATCGCCCCCGCCCCGGCGTCTTCCAATTGCTTGACCGTGTCAATGCTGTCCACGAGAGGTGAGGCGCCAGGCATGAGCGGGTTGGCCAGCCGCAGGCCCAGGTAGTTCGTTGATAAATCCATATCTGCTCCGTTCCAGTCTTTCTAGGGTGATAGCCTTGCCGTACTTGGTATCCGTTCCGAACGCTTCTACGCCTTATTCCCAGTCCCGCCGTTGCTGCCGCTGGCCACCTTGGCCAACTGTTCGTACAACGCATAGCGGCTGCCAATGTGCGCCTGGGCGGTATCCATCAGACGCTTGAAGTTCTCCGGGTTCTGCTGCTCGACCATCCGGAAACGGGTCTCGTTCTTCACGAACTGCCCGATGTGGCCCTTCGGGGCGCCCGAATCGAGCTGCAGCGGGTTCTCACCGGCCACCGTCCGACGCGGGTCGTACCGGTACAACGGCCAGTAGCCCGTCTCAACCGCCAGCTTCTGCTGCTCGGTTCCCAACGCCAGGTCATAACCATGCGCAATGCAATGGCTGTACGCGATGATGATCGACGTCCCCGGATACGATTCCGCTTCCTGGAACGCCTTCACCGTCTGCATGTCCTTCGCGCCAAACGCCACCGACGCCACGTACACATTCCCGTACGCGATCGCCATCAGGCCAAGATCCTTTTTGTGCGTCCGCTTGCCCGCCGACGCGAACTTCGCCGCAGCGCCCATCGGCGTTGCCTTCGACTGCTGCCCGCCCGTGTTCGAGTACACCTCGGTGTCCATCACCAGGATGTTCACATCGCGCCCGGTCGACAGCACATGGTCCAGCCCGCCATACCCGATGTCGTACGCCCACCCATCGCCGCCCAGTATCCACACGCTCTTCTTCACCAGGTAGTCCACCAGCATCTCCAGGAACCGCGCCTTCGGCGAGTTGATCGTCGCCAGCTTCTGCTTCAACGCCACCACCCTCGCCCGCTGCGCCGCCAGACCCGCCTCGGTCGACTGGTCCGCGTTCAACAGTTCCCGCACCAGCGTGTCGCCGATCTGCGACGACAGCAGTTGCATCAGCTCCTTCGCCTGCTCGTTGTGCTTGTCAATCGCCAGCCGCATGCCCAGCCCAAACTCGGCATTGTCCTCGAACAGCGAGTTGCACCACGCCGGACCCCGCCCGTCCTTGTTGGTGGTATACGGCGTCGTCGGCAGGTTGCCGCCGTAAATCGACGAGCAGCCCGTCGCGTTCGCGATGATCGCCCGGTCGCCGAACATCTGCGACATCAGCTTCACATAAGGCGTCTCGCCGCAACCCGCGCACGCGCCCGAGAACTCAAACAAAGGCTGCAACAACTGCGAACCCTTCACGTCGATCTTCACCTTCGTCCGATCCACTTCCGGCAATGCCAGGAAGAAATCAAAGTTCTTCCGCTCCGCATCGAGCAGCGGCGCCTGCGGCGCCATGTCCAAAGACTTGTGCCGCGGGTTCACCTTGTCCTTCACCGGGCAAACGGTCACGCACATTCCGCAACCCGTGCAGTCCTCGGGCGCCACCTGAATCGTAAACTTGCCGCCCTTGAAGTCCGTCGCCTTGTAATCCACGGCCTTGAAGGTCGCCGGTGCGCGATTCAGGCTCGCCGGGTCGTACACCTTCGCACGGATCGCCGCGTGCGGGCACGCCATCGAGCACTTGTTGCACTGGATACAGATCGCCGGGTCCCACACCGGAATGTCCTGCGCGATGTTCCGCTTCTCCCACTTCGTCGTACCCGTCGGCCACGTCCCGTCCACCGGGAACGCGCTGACCGGCAAGAGATCACCCTTGTTCGCGATCATCTTCGCCGTCACTCGCTTCACCAGGTCCGGAGCCGCGTCCGAAACCGTCGGCGGCAGCATCCGCGTCGCTGTCGCCGCCGTCCCAACCTTCGCCTCGTGCAGGTTCGCAAGCGTCCCATCCACCGCCGCGAAGTTCTTCTTCACCACCTCTTCGCCCTTGCGACCGTACGTCTTCTTGATCGCCTTCTTGATCTGCTCGATCGCCTCTTCCCGCGGCAACACGCCCGAAATCGCGAAGAAGCACGTCTGCATGATCGTGTTGATGCGCACACCCATGCCCATCTCCCGGGCAACCTTGTACGCGTCGATCACATACATCCTCAGCTTCTTCTGGATGATCTCCTGCTGAATCTCGTTTGCCAGGTAACTGAACGTCTCCTCCGGCGAATACGGGCTGTTCAGCAGCAGCACCGCACCCGGCGCGGCGTAACTGACCACGTCATACTTGTCCAAGAAGATGAACTGGTGCGACGCCACAAACTGCGCCTGCCGGATCAGGTAGGTGCTCTTGATCGGCTTGGGCCCAAACCGCAGGTGCGAAATCGTGATCGCTCCCGACTTCTTCGAGTCGTATACGAAATACCCCTGGGCGTAGTTGTCCGTCTCCTCGCCAATGATCTTGATCGAGTTCTTGTTCGCACCCACCGTCCCGTCAGCGCCCAACCCGAAGAACACCGCCCGGAAAACGTCCTTCTCAATGTCCAGCTCGGTGTCGTACGGCAGCGACAGGTGCGTCACGTCATCCATGATCCCGATCGTGAACTGCGGCCTCGGATTCGCCTTGGCCAACTCATCATAAACCGCCTTCACCATCGCCGGCGTGAATTCCTTGCTCGCCAGAGCATATCGCCCGCCGATCACCTTCGGCTGAACCGCAAACCGCGAGATCCCCGCCGCCGCAGCCTGCGCCAAACCGCCCAGCACGTCCAGGAGCAGCGGCTCGCCGTGCGACCCGGGCTCCTTCGTCCGATCCAACACCGCAATCGACTTCACCGTCTGCGGAAACGCCGCAATCAAATGCTTCACCGAGAACGGCCGATACAGCCGAACCTTGATCATCCCCACCTTCTCGCCTTGGCTCATCATCCACTGAACCGCTTCCTCCGCTGCTTCCGCGCCGGACCCCATCAGGATGATCACGCGCTCAGCCTTCGGATCGCCAACATAATCAAACAGCTTGTATGCCCGACCCGTCAGCTTCCCGAACTCATCCATCACCTGTTCCACGATCCCGGGGCACGCATCATAGAACCCGTTGCACGCCTCCCGAGCCTGGAAAAACGTGTCCGGGTTCTGCGCCGTGCCCCGCAGCAGCGGATGATCCGGACTCAACGCCCGCCGTCGATGTTCCGCCACCAGATCATCCGAAACCAGCGACCTGAGGTCATCGTCGCTCAGCATTTCCATCTTGCATACTTCGTGCGAAGTCCGGAAGCCGTCAAAGAAGTGAAGAAACGGAATCCGCGACCGCATCGTCGCCACGTGTGCGATGCACGCCAGATCATGCACTTCCTGAACCGAGTTCGAGCACAGCATCGCAAACCCGGTCTGCCGGCACGCCATCACGTCCGAATGATCCCCGAAAATCGAAAGGGCGTGTGTCGCCAGCGTCCTGGCCGTTACATGCATCGCGAACGGCGTCAACTCACCCGCGATCTTGTACATGTTCGGAATCATCAGAAGCAATCCCTGCGACGCCGTAAACGTCGTGCACAGCGATCCCGCCTGCAGCGCCCCATGCACCGCCCCGGCAGCCCCGCTCTCAGACTGCATTTCCATCACCTGGGGAATTGTGCCCCAAATATTCTTCTGACCCTTCGCCGACCATTCGTCCGAGAACTCGCCCATCGGTGAAGACGGAGTGATCGGGTAGATCGCGATGACTTCGCTCAATCGATGCGCAACCGACGCAGCCGCTTCGTTGCCATCAACCGTGATCCTGATTCTATTGGCCATACACACATTCCTTATGCTAAAGAGTACGAAGTCCCGCATAATAGGATGAACTGGTCCTTTGCTCAAGACGGGAATACAAAATGCGCACGGCTTTCATACCAGCCAACCGCGTTTGTCAACTGAACAGTTGCACCCGAGCGTCGCTGGCCTTGCGCGCCTGCCCTATGAACCGGACCTGTATGTCCCTTTATAAATAGGAGCTATCCGTGAAGTGCCGCCCCCTCGGAAGAACAGCGCTCCGAGGTTCCATCGTCCCGAAGAGTCAAAGGGGTACGCCCCACCCCCGTTTCCCGGCGGCCCGCACGGCCGCGCTTTCCTCCGCCCCTACGCCCGCGCTTACGCCCACACCCAAACCCGAGTATCATAATGGATCATCGCCCCCGATCCCCCGATCGTCGGCGTGTTGACTACATAACTCAAACGGACACAACCATGGCACTACAAGTCGGAATCATCGGTCTCCCCCTCGTCGGCAAAACCACCGTCTTCAACGCCGTCACCGCCGCCGGAGCCGAATCCGCCGCCTACTCCAAAGCCTCCACCAAACCCAACATCGGCATCGCCCGCATCCCCGACCAACGCCTCCAAACCATCAACCAGTTCATCGAAACGGACAGAATCGCCCCCGCCACTATCCAGGTCGTCGATGTCGCCGGACTCGTCCGCGGCGCTAGCACCGGACAAGGCCTCGGCAACAAATTCCTCGCACACATCCGCGATATGGACGCCATCCTCCACGTCGTCCGCTGCTTCGACTCCGACGAAGTCGCCCACGTCGAAGAGACCATCGACCCCGTCCGCGACATCGATACGGTCGAGACCGAACTCATCCTCGCCGACCTCGAACAGGTCGCCACCTCCCTCGACAAAGCCGAACGCGCCGCCCGCTCCGGCGAAAAAGACGCCCTCGCTCGCGCTGAAATCCTCAAGAAAGCCTACGCCCACCTCAACGACGGCCACCCCGTCCGCGAACTCTCCTTCACCCCGGAGCAGAAAAAAGCCATCAAGAGCATGGGCATGATCACCGCCAAGAAGGTCCTCTTCGTCGCCAACGTCGGCGAGAATGACCCCCAGGGACAGGGCGAACTCGTCCAGAAAATGCGCGCACGCTGCGCCGCCGAAGGCGCTCCCCTCGTCACCGTCTGTGGCAAGCTCGAAGCCGAAATCGTCGAACTCTCCGAAGCCGACCGCGGCGAAATGCTCGCCGCCATGGGCCTCAACGAACCCGCCCTCGCTCTGCTCGCCCGCGAAGCCTACAAACTCCTCGGCCTGCACTCCTTCTTCACCGCCGGACCCATCGAAATCAAAGCCTGGACCATCCCCATCGGCGCCAATGCCCCCCAGGCCGCCGGAGCCATCCACTCCGACTTCGAACGAGGCTTCATCCGCGCCGAAATCTACTCCCTCGACGACCTCATCCAATACAAAACCGAACACGAAATCAAACACCACGGCAAACTGAGAGTCGAAGGCAAAAACTACACCATGAAAGACGGCGATATCACCCACTTCCTCTTCAACGTCTAATCGCTCTGCCCCTTGCTCGCTACTCCTTCTCTCCCCCTCGCCCGGTACTCCGGGAGAGGGTCGGGGTGAGGGCTTCCTGATTCCATCGGATTCATCATTCATCGTTCATCGTTCATCATTCATCATCCATCATTTCCCCTCTTCTCCCTCGCCGCACTCCTCCCCGGCTCCCACCTCGTCTCCATCGCATGCTTCACTCCCACCAGATCCAACAATTTCCCCGCCACAAAATCCACAATCTCCCCAACCGTCGTCGGATTCAAATACAACCCCGGATTCGCCGGCGCCACAATCGCCCCCGCATCCGTCAAGATCTTGTAATTCCCCACATCGATCGCCGACAGCGGCATCTCCCGATGACACACCACCAGCCTCCGCCGCTCCTTCAAACACACCGCCGCCGCTCGCGAAATCAAATTCCCCCCCAACCCATGCGCAACCTCCCCCAGCGTATTGCTCGAACATGGCACGATCACCATCCCATCATGCAAAAATGACCCGCTCGCGATCTTCGCCCCGACATCCTTATAGCCATACAGCGTAATCCCATGCTCTTCCCTCCCCGCAAGCGTCCTCAAATCCACCCCCTCCATCCCCAATTCATCGTGTAGCAGCCTCTTCCCATTCGGCGACACCACCAGATGCACCTGCACCCCTCCCGCCACCAACCCCTGCACAAACCGCTGCGCATACAACGCCCCCGACGCACCCGTAATGCCCACAACAATGTTCATCGCCCTGATCTTACGCGCCAAAACCCCGCCGCCCACCCCTTTCACCACCTTTGAAAACTCACTTCACCCCCCGATAGCACACACAAACCCCAAACGTCAGCGGAAAACCTCGAACATCCCCAAACCCCGCCTCCCTCATCATCCCCATCATCCGGTCCCGCCCGATAAACGTGTTCACCGACTCCGGCAGATACTGATACGCCCCGCTCTTGTCCCCGCTGATCCACGTCGCCGTCCGCGGCAACACTTTCCGAAAGTAGAAGTTATACAACCCCCTCAAAACCCGATTCTCCGGCAACGAGAACTCCAGAACAATCACCCGCCCCCCAGGCCTCAGCACCCGATAGAACTCCCGCATCGCCGCCCCCGCATCCGTCACATTCCGTATCCCAAACGCAATTGAAACCACATCCGCCGAACCATCCGCCAACGGCAGACGCATCGCGTCCCCGCACACAAAGCTCACACTCTCGCTCGCATACTCAGGCACACTCTCGCCTGGAGTCATCGTCGAAAACTCCCTCGGCAACCGTCGCTTCCTGGCCTTCTCTTGCGCAATCTCGAGCATCGACGCCGTGAAGTCGATACCGAGGACTTGGTTGGGATCGGGCAGTGTATGGCACTGATCTTCCGCGAC
>JAPLNB010000136.1 GCA_026693085.1 Planctomycetota bacterium
CTCCGCCTTCTCCAGCTCCCCCTGCGTCTTGTAGATCAGCCCGAGGTTGGCGTACGCCGCCGCCATCCCCTCCGGCCGCCCCAGCTTCTCGTTGATCACCAGCTACTTGCGCAGCACCTCCTCCGCCTTCTCCAGCTCCCCCCGCGTCTGGTAGATCACCCCGAGGTTGCCATACTGCTTGGCCATCCCCTCCAGTCGCCCCAGCTTTTCGTTGATCGCCAGCGCCTTGCGATACATCTCCTCCGCCTTCTCCAGCTCCCCCCGCGTCTTGTAGATCACCCCGAGGTTGCCGTACGCCGCCGCCGTCTCGCCGCTCTCCTTCTCCGCCCCGCTGATCGCCAGCCATCGCTCGATCATCCCCTCCGCCTGCCCCAGATCCCCCGTCCGCCGATAGAACTCATACGCCAGATACAACACCCGCAAGCTCGCCGTCCCTCCCACCGCTTTCGCAAACTCCTCCTTCGCCTCCTCCACCCGCCCTTCCAGCGCCGCCTTCGCCGCCCCCCCCGCCAGAGCCAACGCCAGCTCCTCCGCCCTCGCCGCCGCCGCCTCCGCCGTCTTATTCGCCCTCTCCGCCTCCTCCGCCGCCCGCTTCGCCTTCTCCCGCTCCTTCTCCACCTCCCTCACATACTCCACCGGGAGCACCACAATCTCCCTCGCCGCATCCGCCTTCGGCAATTCCCCCATCACATACGCCCTCAGATGCTTATCCACCTCCCCCGCAAACCCCTTCTCATCCTCAAAAAACCGATACAGCACCTTCCGAGTGTCTTGCAACTGCTTCCTGAACTTCAGCACCTTCTGAAGCTGCTCCCCCGGGTCCGCCACCGACGCAGCATCCACATTCTTGAAGAAAACAAACACCTCCGGCTTCCCCGTCTTCTCCCACCGCGCCAGTGCCCGATGAAACTCCTCCTCCGTATACGAAGAATAAGGCTTCGCATCCGGCGCCTCCTGCCCCCACCTCCGATGCAGCGCCAGCACAAACACGTCGCACGCATCAATATCAGCATTAATCGCCGCCTGCGCCCTCCGCCCCGTCACCGCCAGCGTATCCTCCCACCCCAGCGCCTCAAACTCCACCCCCGCCCCATCCCCAAACCCCAGATTCAATAGCTCAATCTGGTCCCGAAACGCCCGCCTCTCCACCGCCAAGTCCCCCGGCGACGCAATGAACACCTTCACAAACCTTTTCCCATTTCCCGCCATGCCCCCCATTCTATCCCCCCTCCCCGCCAACTCCAAATACTCCCGGAAGACCAAAACCACCAAATTCCCGCCAAAACCATATTTATGGCGAACATTTCTATCAGCCGAACGTATACAGCAGTAGTTCTACGCTCTTTGAAAACCGAATAGCGCCACCATCGCCTCGTTTCGGGTTTCGAACTTCGAGTTTGATTCGAGTTTCAAGCTTCGAACTTCGAGTTTTTCGCACTCCGCCACCCCCAACCCCTTGTCAATCCAAAGGCCCCTCCAAAACATCAGCAGGCCCACAGGGGGGGCCGCGGGGGGTTTCCGGGGGACCCACGGGGGGTTCACGGGGGTCCCCCGGGGGTCCGCCGGGGGTATCTCCCAATCTCCCACGAGTATTGTTACCATCACCCCATGCTCTTCACCCGCCGAGTCTCCTCCATCACACTCCCACTCTTCGCCGCCCTCCTCGTCCTCGCCCTCTGGCTCATCCTCCAAGGCTTCCTCATCCTCAGCCGCCCAACCGCCATCGCCGCCGAGACCTACCACCCCCGCGTCCCCTTGCATGGCCCCTACACCCCCGAGGAACTCAAGCTTGCCGAATCCCAAATCGCCCTCTTCTCCTCCACCACCAAGCCGACCACCGTCGACCTCGAAAACGCCGCCCGCAGCGAACGCGAAATGGAACTCGCCCGCCAATCCGTCTGGCATCGCCGTAAGCTCCAGCTCATCCAGCAGGCCACCCAACGCCGCCCCGTCGGCCGGGTACTTATCGGACTCGGCTCCGCCTTGCTCATCCTTTGGACTTTCGCCAGCTACAAGCTCTGGACCGCGCGATAATCCCCGCCGTCTGCTAAACTGCGAACCGTGTCGGCAAATGAACTGGAACAAGCTCTGCGAGACCTCCCGCGCACAGGGAAGCTCATCAAGGACCGCACCTATCGCCAAGTCTGGCGATTCGAGTGCGCCGCCAAGCCCTACTACCTCAAATTCTACCCCCGCGGCCCCCTGCGCGACCGCCTCTGCCGTTGGGTCCGTGGGTCCAAAGCCCTCATGGAGTTTCAACGCCTCCAATGGCTCCAAAAAGCCGGCGTCCCCGCGCCCCGCGCCGTCGCCAGCCTCCTCGGCTTCACCATCGCCGGCGTCAAAGGCGACGCCGTCATCCTCGAAGGCATCGAGCCCTCCGTCCCTTTGGACCAGTACCTCAACCACCTCACGCTCGACGCCCTGGCCCTCCCCAACCGCCTCGAGCTTGCTAAACAGCTCATCGACCTGCTCGAAAAACTCGGCCGCGCCGGCCTCGGACATAGCGATTTGCATTTAGGCAATATCTTACTCAAAGACGGCCGCCTCTACCTCGTCGACGGCTACGAAGTCCACAAGGGCGGCCTGCACATGCATGACATCTTCTTGCTCGCACTCTCCGCCTCGCCCTACGCCACCCGCGCCGACTTCCACCGTGCCTGGCAGCAACTCGGCCCCGGCGGAACCCTCCCGCCCGCCAACGCCCGCGCTCCCGTCGCTTGGCGAAAACTCATGGCCCGCTCCTTCAAAAAGGACCGCTACTTCGGCCACCTCAAATCCGAAGAGTGGCGCGGCCATTTCTTCAGACACGCCAAGTTCCCCCACCGCTCGTCCCCCGCCAGCCGCATGGACATCACCGAAAAAGACTGGCACGCCGCCTGGCCCCTGCTCCTCCAGCAGATCGCCTCCGACCAGTTCGAAGTCCTCAAACGCAGCGACAGCGGCGATGTGCTTGCCGGCGAAATTGTCCTCGGCGGCCGGCCCGTTCCCATCGTTGTCAAGAAACCCATTCGCAAATACTGGTACCGCTACCTCAACGAAATCGGCCGCGGTTCCCGTTCCCGCCGCGCCTGGACCAAAGCCTGGAAGCTCGTCGTCCGCCACATCCCCACCGCCTGGCCGCTCCTGCTCATGGAAAAACGCCGCCTCGGCTACGTCACCGATTCCCTCGTCGTCTTCGAACGCATCGCCGGCCAGCCCCTCTCCTCGCCAGACTGGTCCGCCAAAGGCCCCGAACAATATCACAACCTGCTTCACCGCGCCGGCCGCCTCCTCCGCCGGCTCGAAGACACCGGCCTGTTCCTCTACGACGCCAAAGCCGAAAACTGGATCATCCGCGACGACCCAAAGCTCGGCCCGATGCCCATGCTCATCGATATGGACGGTATCCGCCGCTTCAAAGTCTCCATCGGCGGATTCAATCGCCTGCTTCGCAGCCTCCGCGAAAACCCCGCTGTGCCGTTCACCACCGATGATGCGCTGGCCCTGGCGCGCGGCTACGAACCCTCCGCAACCACGCGCCAGCTCCACCGCCTCTGCGGCCTGAAGCCCGACTCGCCCACCCCGCCCCAATCGTACGCCGCCAAGGAGGGCCTCCCATGACCCTCCCCATCGAATTCCCCTCGCCGCCGCGGCGAATCCTGATCATCAAGCCCAGCTCCCTGGGCGATGTCGTCCACACCCTGCCCGTGCTTCGTCTCCTCCGCCGCCGATTCCCCGAGTCGCACATCGCCTGGCTGGTCGCGCCCCACTGTGCTGGCCTGCTCCAAAACCACCCCGACCTCAACGAGGTCATCCGGTTCGATCGCCGCCGGTTCGGCTCCGCCTGGCACAACCCAAAAGCCCTCCTCTCACTCTACCAGTTCCATCGCGACCTTCGCCGCCATCAATTCGATCTGACGATCGACCTCCAAGGCCTCTTCCGCAGCGGCTGGCTCTCCTGGCAAACCGGCGCCCCGATCCGACTTGGTTTTGCCAACGCGCGCGAGCTTGGCTGGTTGTTCTACACTCACCGCGTGCCCATCGAGACGACGGAGATCCACGCCGTCGATCGCTACCTGAAGTTGGCCGCCGCCGTCGGCTGCGCCACCGAGCCGGTCGAGTTCCATTTCCCCATCACCGACGCCGACCGAGCCTATGTAAAGGATCTGATAGGGGACGCCGACCGCCGCTATGCGGTGCTGCTGCCCGGCGCCAATTGGCCGACCAAACGCTGGCCGCCGGAGCGTTTTGCGGAGCTTGTTGGACCACTATCGGATCGTTTTGGTCTCCAAAGTGTTGTCGCCGGTGGCTCCGACGCCGCCGAACTGGCTTCCCACATCTCCCGGGCCTTGAATCTGACTAACCGCACCACTGTACCGCAACTTGTTGCTCTTCTTGAATCTGCCGATCTGGTCATCGCCAACGATTCCGGCCCGATGCACATCGCCGCAGCTCTGAACCGCCCGCTGGTGGCCGTTTTTGGGCCAACCAACCCCGTTCGCACCGGTCCGTACGCGCATGCGGAGTGCGTCGTCCGCGCCATGGACAAGTCTGTGGACGAGTGCGCCCCCTGCTACCAGAAGCACTGCAAACACAATCGCTGCCTCCGCCAGCTCCATATTGAGCCTGTCCTCCGCGCCATTCACCGCCAGCTTGGCATACGCTCATAGCACGTAGTGACAATCCCCTTGCCCCCCAGCAGCCACGCGCTCGCGGAGGTCCCCCGCATGGGCTTGGCTCTTCGCGGGATTCTCGATCGTCCGCTTGCCTGATTCAACCTCGCCGCCACAATGATCCCCGGTAGGGGGGTTGCACAGGAGCGTCAATGCCCAGCGTCAGCTTTATGTTCCGCAGCCACGACCCCGACGGCTCGCCCCGCAGCACCGGCAAAATGCTCGTCGAAGCCCTCCAGACCGACGCGTACCTCGCCTCGCTAACCGAAAGTGTCTACAAAACAATCTCCCAGGAACCCGGCGACGTTCGCCTGGTTCTCTCCGTCGAAAAGGAGCCGCCGGTGGACGTGGACTACGCTCCTGCCACCGACGAACTGGCCGTCGCGCACCTCACTCGCGCCAAGACCCGCGCCGTCGTCATACTGCTCTCCGCCGCCCACAGCCGCCTCGTCGCTCCGGACCTCGACAAGCTCCAATTCAAGCTCCTTCGCACCTACCCCGAGGCCGACTTCCACCCCGTCTTCGACTGGATCATGCAAACCAAGCCGCCCCTCGCGACCGCGATCTACCTGAACGAAAAAGAACCCGACACCGGCATCGACACCGCCGCCATCTGCATCGCGGGAGCGTTCCTCAGGCTGAAGGAGAGCCGTCGGTAGCTGTTCCTCACCACAGCGGCGGCAGCCAGCTTAGGTACGTTGCCAGATGACTCTTGCAGTCATGGAACGTCAGACGAAGCTCCTGTTGGTGCTCATGGATCATGTCATTGCGCAGAATGCGCACCGCGTGAGCATTCTGCATGTGCTGGGGGGAAATGTGCCGATATCTCCCGATGCTGTCCATCAATCGCTCCATCGGAGGTTCTTTGAGGCGCTTTCGGCCGAATTTCGAGTAGTTCCGCAGGGTGCCCTCGAATACCGCAAAAAGACAAAGAAAGTAGGTGGCCTCAAGATTCCTCTGACACGTCTGCAGATCAGATCGGCTCAGCCCCGTGACGTACTGGCCAACCAGGCTCGGATCGCGATCCGACAGTCGCAAAACGTGTCCCACGGCGAACTTGGTCGCTTCGAATTCGTCCCGTACGGAGATCAGTGCGCTGAAAGCGTCTTGCCGCGTCATGGCATGCCGATCAGGTCTTGCGCAAGCTGCACGAACGTTTGCTCGCACCACGGCAGACGTAACGGCACGTTGGAGTCCGTCACAATCTGCCACTGTTCCTGCCGTCGCACCAGCTTCACGCGGTTCAGCGTCGGCCAACCCTCCAGGTCCACGCGACCCTCCGCACCAATCATGTGCAGCCCGATAGGATTCACCTGAATTCGCCCGCCAGATATCTGTACGTGCAGCACCGGAGCCGAATACGTGCCAAGCAGTGGCTCAGTAACCGTTTTCTGTTCCCGATTTACGCCCCATCCCTCGTGTTCCGACCAGGCAGCAATATCACTAACGAGCTGATCCAACCATCCGAGCCATTGATCGCGTTGTTGCTGCCAATGCTGTGTATCATCTGATTGCAGGGTCATAGGTGTCTCCTTACTTCGGCATTCCATTCTACGATGTACCCCAGGTTGCGGGAAGGCACGTCTCGGATGTGAGGGAAGAGGACGGTCACCTACTCCTGCGACAACTTCTTATAATACTCCTTCAACGCCTCCGACCACGCCGCCGGCAACTGCCCATTCACCACATCGTTAATCTGATCCTCCAGCTTATCGCTCATCTTCGGCGTCGTGTCCCGCTGCGTGTGAATCTGGCCCGACAGCAACAAATGCGACGTTTCCAGCTTATCCAACAGAATATCCTTCCGCCGCATCGCATTCGAATACCGGTTGGCGTGGACATCCGACTCCACCCGCCGCATCATCGCCGTCGCGCCCATCAGCTTGAAGTTGTCGTACCGCCCCACCTTCTTATCCAGGTCCAGCTTCTCCGCCTTGTTCCTCAGCTCCGCCTGCTTATTCGCCAGCCGCTGCATCTTCTCCCGCAGATCCTTCGGCGGCACCGGCCCCTCCAGCCCCGCGCCGCCCTGGCCCGAAATCTTCCCGCCGCCGGTCGCCCCGCCGGTCGGGTCCTTCGATTCGTCCTTGATCTGCCCCATCTGGAACGGCGTCGGGTCCAGCCGCGTCGGCGTGTTCCGCCCGCCCTTCCCCGTCGCCGTCTCCTCCACCATCTCGCCGGATGACTTGCCGGATCGACCTTCGCCGGATCGGCCATTCATCTCATTGTTATTCGGCAACTGATTCCCCGTCACGCCCTTCGCCGACATGTTCGCGATCGGCCCATCCATCGCATCCCATCCGGCGCCTTTGTCCATCGAGTCCGCCCAGTTGGCCGCCGTGTCTTCCATCTCCTCGAACAAATCCTCCTGCTGCTCGAGCAATTCCCCCACCAAATCTTCCAGTTCCTTGGGCAGTTCCGCCATCGGAATATCGTTCTTGCCGATCGGGTCTTCCTGGTTCCACTTCTGCCGATCCGCCTCGTTCCACAGCCACTTTTCCAGGTTGCTCTGAATCTCCTTGGCCAGTTCCAGACCCATCTCCTCGACGGGGATCGCCATCTCCACCGCCTGTTTCTTCAACGCATCCTTCGCCATCGTCACTTCGCTGTACACCTCGAGCACTTCCTTAAGCAGTGCGGCATTGGCCATGTCCTGCTCGGCGAGCTTGGAGAAGTCGCTGATCTTCTCCTGCATGAACGCATCCAGCTTTTCCTGCGCCATCTTGAGCTCTTCCAGCAGCTTCTTATCATCCTTGTCAAAATCATCCACCGCCTTCTTCGCCAGCGTCGCCGTTGCGTCCAGGATGCGCTTTTCCTCCGCGATGAACTTCTTCAACGCCTCATTCAGCTCCTTCAGCTTCTCCTTGTCATTCTCCAGATCCCCACCCGCCTTGCTCGGCTGAGTGGTCGGTGCCGTCGCCGCCGCCAGCTTGCTGATCAGCGTCTCCAGCGTCTCGATGATCCGCCGCTGCTTCGCTTGAAGCTCCCTGTTCTGTTTAACCTTCTCCGCCTCTACCGCCTCCGTCGCTATGCCCTTGGCCAACTCGATCGCATCCTTCGCCGGGTTCTGCGCAAGCACCAGGAGCGTCTTCTGGATGATTCTGTCATCGGCCTCAAACGGAAACGTCTCCGCCGTCATCACCATCATCTTCCGCAGTTCCATCTGCCCATCACAAATCCGCGGCATCGTCTTCAGCGTCGGCTTCCACGCCACCGCCATCGTCAGAAGCTCTTGCTGCTTTTTGATCATCTCCTGAATGAGCGCCCTGATCTTGTCAAACTGCTCCTTCTGCTCCTTGGCGATCGTCTCCGGATCGCGGAACTTGATCTCATACACCGGCGACGTCACCGTCTGTGGCCCCAAATCCTTCGCCGACGCCGGCGCACCCAGCCCACCACCGAGCAGCCCCGCCAGGTTCCGATTATCCGTCGCCTCCACCTGCACCCGGATCGATTGCCCATGAACCCGCTGAGCATCCGGCACGTTCAACACCAGCGCCAACTCCGCGCTGCTCGTCTCCGGCGCAAACGGCACCTCATGCACCACCAAGAGCGGCGCATCCGGACCCGCCGCCATCAACACCCTCGCCGACGTCACCGCCTGATCGTCCTTGATCGTCGCCGCCAGCTTCAACTCCGCCTTGGGAGCGATTGCCGTATCCGCCGCGGGCCATTTCATGTGAATCGTCGGGGCCGCGTCCCGCGTGCACGTAATCCTCAGCCCCGCCTCCGGCAGCTTCGCGATCACCTGTTCGCCTTCCTTCAGCAGCACGCTGGTCGTCGCGTCCTGCATCACAATCATGCTCTGCGTAAACCGCCGCCCCTCCTGGCCCACCGTCATCGCCGCCGGCGGCAGATCATTCAACTGCAACAGCGCGCTCTTCACCGGCACATCCACCACCGCCGACACCTTCACCGCGCTGCCCTCCAGCACCGCCACCGGCGTCTTCTCGATCTGCTCCGCCTTCAGCGCCAGCGTCTGCTGCGGCTTGCCCGTATACTTCGGTGGCTCCACCACCAGCACCAATTCCTGCAATTTCACCTGCCGCACGACCTTGACTTCACACCACTCGCTCTGCGTCCCCTCGATCTCCACCCGAAACCGCGTCGCCTGATCCACATGTTCCACGCGGTACGTATATCGAAGCTGATCCTTCTCGGTGGCCGTCGGGGTCATCTGTGCCTTGCCGAGCTTCGCATCCTCAAACAGCAGCGTCGCCATCGGCAGACCCTTCGCCGGGTCCTCCGCCAATACGGTGATCTCCAATGGCTGCCCCGTCACCAGCGTAATCTGCGTCGGCTGAACTTCGATGATCCGCACCGCCCCCACCTTCGGCACGAACACCGTCGGGTTGAACATCTGCCGCCACCCTTGCCCGAGCCTGACCCGCATCGACGGCAGCGCACACAGCAGCAGTAGGGGGGTCACAACGATCAGAATCCGCAGCATCAATGGCCGCAAATCCCGCAGCGAAACCGCCCCTCCCAACGGCCGGCTCCGCACCGTGCTCGCGATCTCTTCAAAGATCTGCCCCAGCCACGGACTCTCCGCCATGTCCTTTGCCTTGGCCAGCAGCACGCTATTCGTCAACCCGTTATGCAACCCCTCGACCCGCCCCTCCACCAGCCTCGCCATCTCCACATCCCGCGGCCTGAACAGAACCGGCCGAACCACCCACACCACCGCGCTCCCCACCAGCCAAATGCACCAGAGGACAAACACCCCCATCGCCAATTTCCCCGCCCCCACCAGATGCGCCAGCATCGCCGTCGCGAAACACGAGACGATCGCCCCCGCCGCCCAGAGCATCATCCCCCGCGCGATCCGCACCGCGCGATACTTCTGCCCGATGGCATCGAGTTGATCCTCGATCGCCACATACGCCGGATGCCGCGTGAGCTGAGTCATATAGGCTCCTGAGCCCCAATGGCGGGGGCACTCTGCAATTATACATCATCGGCGGCGGGAGAGTGGCCGGAATCGAAATCCTGATTCGAGCTATTTCATCTGGGGTTGGGGAAGAGGAGTGGTACGGTGAACCACTGGAAATCGCGGGGGCCGCCGGTGACATTGAACTCAAGCGAGCTGCCGTCATCGAAAAGCCGGACGTCAAGCTGCCCGGGTTTGTTCTGCAGCAGAAAGCGGACGGTGAAGTGAGAAGGGTCACTGGGATCGAGTTGGCCGGCGAAAACGGTGGCAGAGGGCTTCGTGCGCGGAAAGTATTGCACCAAGAGACCCTCTTCACCAGGTCTGAAGGAGTGATGGATCTCGACCTTCTCGGAATAGATGATACGAGGTGGGGTGATCAGGGTGGCGGGCTCGAGGATCACGACTTCAAAAGCGAACTGGGCACGCTGAAAGGGTATTTCATGGCTGATGGCTACCAGTCGGGTGACGCCTTTTCTGCTGCGTATGCGATGCAGGAAAAGGCAGGGGGTAAAGGATTGGTTGCGGGGAAATGCCAGCGCAGTCAGATGGCCCCAGGGGGTATTGGGTCCTGCCCGCTGTGTGGCGGGGGTGTAGTGGTCCGCCTGCGGGATCTTTTGATCCGGCGGCGCAGTGTAGGCCATGCATTGCCGTTGCCAGTAGAGGATTTGAGCATGGCGCCAGATCGGGGATCGCCAATACCAGATCGCGAGGATGATGATGGAGGCTATGGAGAGCCGAAACCAAGGGCGTAGGCGTCGCCAGGTCAGGCGCGGCCTGGGAGCATAGTCGAGGACAATGGATGGTTCCGAAGATGCTTCGCCCATGGTGTAGGGAAATTGCCAAGAGCGATTATACCGCGCGACGGGAGATCTGCGGAACAAAAAAAGGGACACCCAGGTGTTGGGTGTCCCCGAAAGTCGCATACGCGATTGCTCAAACCTGTTCCGGCACCACATACGGCGCCCGATACGCTCGCGTCGCCAGCTTGTTCGCCTCGTCCGCCAGCGTTCCCGTGAACTTCTCCGTCTTCGGATCCATCGTCAGCACCGGCCCGAGCACCGGCGCGATCTTGTCCAGGTCCATCCCGTTCTTCAGCAGGTGGTCCTTCATCCGATCCAGGCTGTCCATCGCCTCCTTGTCGCCTTTCACCTTCTCGGCCACCTGCGCCGCCGGCGTTTCCTTGCCCAGCCGGTAGGAAATGTTCCCCATGTGGCACAACGCCGACGACAAATGCCCGCCCTCCACCGGCGCCATGTTGTCTTCCACCTTGCGCGAGCGAACCGCCTTGATGAAGTTCTCCATGTGCTTCTCGGCCTCATCCTGCTTGAACTGCTGGACCTTTTTCCCGTCGTTGTCATAGATCCAGCCGCCCACTTCGCCACCGGCAAAGTAGCCCTTCTCGCACTGGACCACCACGCCGATCCGCACGCCCTTGTAGTTGTCCATCGCCGTCTCGCCGGCCTTGCGCGGCAAGCCGCGCACTTCAAAGATCAACGGCGCGGTCTTGTAGTCGAAGATCGCGATCTCCGTGTTCGGCGTCTCCGCATCATCATCCACCACAAA
>JAPLNB010000137.1 GCA_026693085.1 Planctomycetota bacterium
GGTGGGGGTGGTGATGGAGGTGGTGGATCGGGATCAACTGTTTATGGATGAATCGGGTGGGGGGGTGACGTTTTCGGGGGGGGAACCGTTGTTGCAGGGCGAGTTTCTGGGGGAGATGCTGGCGGAGTGCAGGAAGCGGGAGATGCATACGGCGGTGGATACGGCGGGGTATGGGGAGAGCGGGGTTTTGCGGGGGATTCTTGGGAACGTGGATCTGTTTTTGTTTGATTTGAAGATCATGGATGAGGCGGAGCATTGGAAGTATGTGGGGGTGTCGAATCGGGGGATTTTGGGGAATTTGAGAATGCTGGCGGAGGGTGGGGCGAGGGTGGTGATACGGCTGCCGGTGGTGCCGGGGGTGACGGATGGGGCGGGGAATCTGGGGGCGGTGGGGGATTGTGTTTCAGAGTTGAGGCTGCGGGAGATACACTTGCTGGCCTATCATCAGTATGCGGCGGCGAAGTATGAGCGGATGAAGATGGCGAATCGGATGTTGGGGGTGGATGAGCCGTCGGCGGAGCGGATGGAAGAGGTTAAGAGGTATTTTGAGGGGCGTGGGTTTGTGGTTCGGGTTGGAGGTTAGCTGTGCGTGAAAGAATCAAGAGGCTGCGGGCGGAGACGCTGGGGGCGAGGGTGAGCGTTTCGGCGGAGCGGGCGCTGCTGTTGACGGAGTTCTATAAGAGTGAAGTGGCGGGTCAGGTTTCGGTGCCGGTGGGGCGGGCGATGGCGCTGAAGCATGTGCTGGGGAAGAAGGCGATATGGATTGGTGCCGGTGAGTTGATCGTCGGGGAACGTGGGCCGAGGCCGGGGGCGACGCCGACGTATCCGGAGGTGTGCATCCATAGCCTTGAAGACCTGGATGTGCTGAATTCGCGGGAGAAGATCTCGTATGCGGTGGATGGCCAGACGCGGCGGGCGTATGAGACGACGATCATCCCGTTTTGGAAGGGGCGGGCGATGCGGGATCGGGTTTTTGGGGAGATGACGCCGGAGTGGAAGGCGGCGTATGAGGCGGGGATATTCACGGAGTTTCAGGAGCAGCGATCGCCGGGGCATACGGCGCTGGGGGATAAGATTTTCAAGAAGGGGTTTTTGGATTTGAAGGAGGAGATCGGGGCGAGGTTGGCGAGGCTGGATTATTTTAACGATCCGCTGGCGGAGGATAAGAAGCAGGAGTTGGTGGGGATGGGCATCGCGGCGGATGCGATCATTTTATTCGCGGAGCGGCATGCGGAGCGGCTGGAGGAGATGGCGAAGGGGGAGGCGGATGCGAAGCGGAAGACGGAGTTGGAGACGATGGCGGGGGTGTGCCGGTGGGTGCCGGCGCATGGGCCGCGGACGTTTTGGGAGGCGTTGCAGGCGTATTGGTTTGTGCATGTGGGGGTGATTACAGAGTTAAATCCGTGGGATGCATTTAATCCTGGGCGGCTGGATCAGCATTTGTGGACTTTTTATGAGGCGGAGATCAAGGCGGGGACGTTGAACGAAGAGGATGCGAGGGAGTTGTTGCAGGCGTTTTGGGTGAAGTTTCATAACCATCCGGCGCCGCCAAAGGTTGGGGTGACGGCGAAAGAGAGCGGGACGTATACGGATTTTGCGTTGATCAATTTGGGGGGCCTGAAGGCGGACGGGTCGGATGGTGTGAATGAGTTGACGTATTTGATTCTGGATGTGATTGAGGAGATGCGGATCTTGCAGCCAAGCTCGATGGTGCAGTTGAGCAAGAAGAATCCGGATCGGTTTATTCACCGGGCGATGCGGATCATCAAGACGGGGTTTGGTCAGCCATCGATTTTCAATACGGATGCGATCGTGCAGGAGTTGGTGCGGCAGGGGAAGAGCGTGGAGGATGCGCGTTGTGGGGGAGCGAGCGGGTGTGTGGAGGCTGGGGCGTTTGGGAAGGAGGCTTACATACTGACGGGGTATTTCAATATTCCGAAAGTATTGGAGTTGGCGCTGCACAATGGCGTGGACCCGCGGACGGGCAGGCGGATAGGGATTGAGACGGGGGAGGTGAGTGGGTTTGCGAATTTTGAGGAGTTTTGGGGTGCGTTTGAGCGGCAGATGCGGTATTTCATCGATACGAAGGTGCGTGGGAATAATGTGATCGATCGGCTGTTTGCGAAGTACATGCCGGCGCCGTTTTTGTCGCTGGTGATCGATGATTGCATCGAGAAGGGGATGGATTATCACGCGGGTGGGGCGAGGTATAACACGAGCTATATTCAGGGGGTGGGGCTGGGGAGTGTGACGGATGCGCTGGCGGCGGTGCGGTGGAATGTGTTTGAGACGAAGTGGGTGACGATGGGGAAGTTGGTGGAGGCGATGGATCGGAATTTCCAGGGGGATGGGGAACTGCGGCGGAGGCTGTGGGAGGGCACGCCTAAGTATGGGAATGATGACGATCGGGCGGATGGGATTATGCGGCGGGTGTTTGATGCGTATTTCAAGGCGATCGATGGGAGGCCAATGTGAGAGGGGGATGCCATCGGATTAATTTGTTGCCGACGACGGTGCATGTGTATTTTGGGAGTATGACGGGTGCGTTGCCGGATGGGAGGCTGGCGGGGGTGGCGTTGTCGGAGGGGATTTCGCCGGTGCAGGGGCAGGACCGGAACGGTCCGACGGCGGTGCTGAAGTCGGCGGCGAAGATGGACCATATCAAGACAGGGGGGACGCTTTTGAATCAGAAGTTTACGCCTGAGTTATTGGCTGATGAGGAGGGGATTCGGAAGGTGAGCCAGTTGGTGCGGACGTATTTTCGGCTGGACGGGCATCATATTCAGTTCAATGTGGTGAGCGTGGAGACGTTGCGGAAGGCGCAGGCGAGGCCGGAGGAGTATCGGGATCTGATCGTGCGGGTGGCGGGGTATAGCGATTACTTCGTGAACCTGAATGCGGAGTTGCAGAACGAGATTATCCAGCGGACGGAGCATCGGGTGGTGTGAGGGAGGGTTCAGGGTTCAGGAGAAGAGTCAGAGGCCATGATTCGGCGAGGTGGCTATGGTGGCGATGAATTGGCGTGTGTGGTTTGTATTGGCGGTGGGGCTGGTGGCGACGATATCGGGTGGCGCGAGGGCCAAGGATCTGGTGGTGGGTTTTTCGCAGATTGGAGCGGAGAGCGAGTGGCGGACGGCGGAGAGCGAGTCGATCCGCGGTGAGGCAGCCAAACGGGGGGTTACGCTGAAGTTTGCGGATGCGCAGCAGAAACAAGAGAACCAGATCCGGGCGGTGCGAGCGTTTATCGCGCAGGGAGTGGATGCGATCATTGTTGCGCCTGTGGTGGAGACCGGTTGGGAGCCGGTGCTGCGTGAGGCGAAGGCGGCGGGGATACCGGTGGTGTTGGCGGATCGGGCGGTGGATGTTTCGGATCCGTCGTTGTATGCGACGCTGGTGTCTCCGGACGTTGTGGAGGAGGGTCGGATGGCGGGGCGGTGGCTGGCGAAGCGACTGGATGGCAAGGGGAGCATTGTGGAGTTGGCGGGGACGCCGGGTTCTTCGCCGGCGATTGATCGGGGCAAGGGGTTTCGGGAGGCGATTGCGGAGTATCCGGGGTTGAAGATCGTGAAGTCGCAGACGGGTGATTTTACGAGGTCGAAGGGGAAAGAGGTGATGGAGGCGTTTCTGAAGTCGGGGCAGAAGATTGATGCGTTGTACGCGCACAATGATGATATGGCGATCGGGGCGATTCAGGCGATTGAGGATGCAGGGAAGAAGCCGGGGGTGGACATTGTGGTTGTGTCGATCGATGCGGTGAAGGGTGCGTTTGAGGCGATGGTTGCGGGGAAGTTGAATTGCACGGTGGAGTGTAACCCGCTGCTGGGGCCGGCGATTTTCGATGCGATTGAAACGATCGTGGCGGGGAAGCCGGTGGCGAAGAAGATCTCGATGAAGGAGAGGCTGTTTGAGCAGGGGGAGGCCAGGGAATTGATCGGCAACAGGAAGTATTGATATGACCAGACGAGAGGTGATTCGGGGGGTGTTGGAGTGGCGGCGGCCGCCCTATGTCCCATGGGCGTGCTCGTTCACGCAGGAGGCGAGGGAGAAGCTGGAGGCGCACTTTGGGGCGGATGGGGTGGAGGAGGAATTGCAGAACCACCTGCTGGGGCTGGGCAGCGGCATCGGCTTTTTCGAGGAGATCGGCAACGACTGCGTCCGCGACGTTTTCGGCGTGGTGTGGGACCGCAGCGTGGACAAGGACATCGGCATCGTGCGAGGGTGCGTGCTGAACGAGCCGACGCTTCGGGGTTATCGATTTCCCGATCCGCTGGATCGGCGTTTTTTTCACGACATACCTGCGAAAATTGCGAGCGAAGGGGATCGGTTTCGGGTCTTTCAGATCGGCTTCTCGCTGTACGAGCGGGCGTGGACGCTGCGCGGGATGGAAACGCTCATGATGGACTTCTACGACAATCCCGGCTTCGTCCACGAGCTTTTCAATGCGATTGCGGATTACAATCTTGCTCAGGCGAGGGAGGCGCTGAAGTACGACATCGACGCGGTGTATTTCGGGGATGATTGGGGGCAGCAGCACGGGTTGCAGATGTCGCCGGGGGTGTGGCGGGAGTTCATCCACCCGGTGTTGAAGCGGATGTATGGGTTGGTGCGGAGGGCGGGGAAGTTTGTGTTTATTCATTCGTGCGGGGATGTGGACGAGCTGTTTGACGAGCTGATCGAGGCGGGGGTGAACTGCTTCAATCCATTTCAGCCTGAGGTCATGGATGTATACGAGCTCTTGCCGCGGTATCGAGGTCGGCTGGCGTTTCATGGGGGGCTATCGACGCAGCGGACGTTGCCGCGGGGGAGTGTGGAGGATGTGAAGGCCCAGACGCGGCGGCTGTTGGAAGCGGGAGCGGAAGGCGGGTACATCTTTGCGCCGGCGCATGCGGTGGAGGGGGATGTGCCGATCGAGAACATGCTGGCGTTTCTGGATGTGGTGAAGGGACAGCGGGGGGTCGGGTGATCAGGCGAGGCGATCGGTGAGGTGAGTCTGGGCGGCGGCGTGGGCGATGCGGCGGTCGAGGTCGGCCAGGTATTGCTTGCGGCGGGCGGGGTGGAAGAGCATGTCGCTGTAGAGCGGGAGCAGATCCGGGCGATGGGTTTGCAGCAGGTGCTGGACGGATGGCCAGACGCGGGGGCGGGGGTTGAGGGCGTCGGTGATGATGCAATCGACGTGGGCGTCTTTGGCGAGTTGGAAGAGGCGGAGGAGGGAGTCGGGGGTGTCGCTGATGTGGGGGAGGAGGGGGGCGAACATGAGGGTGGTTCGCAGGCCGGCCTTCCTAGCTTCTTTGAGGATGTGGAGGCGGGCGGAGACCGGTGAGGCGGCGGGTTCCCAGAGGCTCGCGAGGTTCTCGTCGGGGATGGCGATGGTGACGCCGAGGGTGACGGGGCGGCCGGTGAAGATATCGAGGTCGCGGAGGACCAGGTCGCTCTTGGTGAGGACGTTGAGGGCGAAGCCGGCGGCCAAGAGGAGTTGGCAGCAACGGCGGGTGAGTTGGTAATGTTGTTCGATGGATTGCCAGCCGTCGCAGGCGCTGCAGGCGAAGACGGAGCCGGGAGGGAGGTGGCGGAGTTGTTTGGCGAGGACGGTGGGGGCGTTGATTTTGACGTCAACGAATTGGCCCCAGGGTTCGTCGTGGGGGTGGAAACGCTGCATGAAGCGGGCGTAGCAGTAGGCGCAGCCGTGGAGGCAGCCGGTGTAGCAGTTGAAGGAGTAGTCGCTGATGTCGGCGCGGTTGAGGAGGGATCGGCAGGGGGTTTCGCGGAGGGTGATACCGCAGGGGGCGAGCCGAGCAGCCGGCGAACACGCGGCAACTGGTTCGAACAGATTCATCTGCGGCTCTTCGAACATATGCACCTGATTATATGCTCTTTGGACGGGATTGTGGGTTAGTCGCGGGTGACGGTGATTTGGCCGAGGAGGTAGCGGCGGTGGCTGTCGTCTCTTGGGAGGGGGAGGGCGATGCGGGGGGAGCCGTCGGGGTGGCCGACGGAGATGAAGAGGTCGAAGGCGCCTGGGGGCATGTTGGGGGCGAAGCCGGGGGAGAAGTCGATGGATTTAATGGGGGCTTTGTCGGGGGCGGCGATTTCGAGGGAGCGGACGTTGAAGGATTCGTTGACGAAGACGGCGAGGATGCCGCCTTGGGGGTCTTTGAGGGTGAAAGTGATGTGGCCGCCGGGGTAGCAGGGGGCGACGCCGGCGTTTGCCCATGTGGTTGAGAAAAGGGGACGGGATTTGAGGGTGGTTTTCGTGGGCCAGGAGGCTTGGCGGAGTTGGAGGCGGTAGCCGATGCGGAGGTTGACTTTGTCGATGAGTTCGCGTTCTTTTTCGAGGAATTCGCGGGGGAACCAGTGGATGCACATGTAGGCGGCGTGGTAGTCCTCGATGGATTTGAGGAATAGATCGCGTTTCCAGGCGCCGCGATTAATCGAGCCTTGGTAGTGTTCGTGTTCGAGGATGACGGGGAGCTTGGGCCAGAAGGGTTCGGCCATTTTTGCGTGGAAATAGGAGTTGGGTGGAGGTTGGACGAGGATGGAGTCGTCGCGGAGGGTGAGGCCCTTTTCGAGGGAGTATTGGATGGTCTCGTTGCCTTGGAAGACGAAGTCGTCATTGGCGGCGAGGAGGGTTCTCTTGAAATGCTTGAGGTGGAGGTCGATGTGTCTCTTGACGGTGTCGGCGGGGTATTTGAGTTTGGTGCTGGCCCAGAGGTGGCCTTCGCCCCAGACGCCGAAGGAGCCGACGTCGATGAAGGCGACGTTGGCGTTGCCGTCGTAGCGTTTGGCAGCGGCGGCGAGGAAATGGTCGAGTTTTTCGAGGAAGACGGGGTCGTTGTAGTCGGGTTCCCAGAAGGGGCCTTTGTCATCGACGCCTTTGCCGACGGTGAAGTTGTAGCCCTTGGCGCCGGCCTTCTGGACCCACTCGGGGGTGGCGTAGCGCATCCAGGATTCGGAGCAACTGAAGCGGAAGGCGACCTGGAGGCCTTTGTCGATCCAGCGTTGTGCGGGGGCATCGACGACGGACCAGTCGAATTGGCCCTCGGTTTTTTCGATGTAGGCCCAGGGGAGGCGGAGGTAGATGCAGGAGAGGCCGGGGAAATCGTCGAGGGTATCGGAGGGAGCGAGCTTTGAGCCGTAATTGGTGAGGGTGTTGGAGTAGAAGTTGAGTTTCCAGCCCATCATGGGGTTGACGAGGGCTTTGCCGGTGTCGGCGGGGGTGATGGTGATTCGGTCTTGGGCGGGCAATGTGGATGTGGCAAGGCTGATGAGCGAGATTGTGATGATGGCGCGGGTGAACATGGCGTTCCTTTCTACTCGATGACGAACCATGTGACGCTGGCGGGTTGTATCTCGACTTGGAGGTCGACGTTGTATTGGCGGTCGAGCTTGTATGGCTGCGAGGGTTCGTCTTGGCGGCGGATGGAGGCGGTGTCGGTAAGGCCGGTGTAGTAGAGGGGGAGGCGGAGGGTTTGTTTGAGGGGGCGGTCGGTGGGGTTGAACATCATGGCCAGGGCTTTGTGTTTGAGGCGGGGGTTGACGTGGAGGAAGCAGTCGATGTTTCGGCCATCGGCGCGGCGGAGGTGGATGATGTCGGAGTCGAGGATGTCGCGGTATTTTTTGTAGAAATCGACCCATTTTGTGAGGACAGCGCGGGTTTTGTCGGTGTCGTAGAGGCGGAATCCGCGGTAGCAGGCCTGGACGCCGGCGCCGAAATTATTGGCCAGGTGCGCTTCGTAGGCGTCAAGATGTTCGGCCAGAGGCTCGATGGTGGCGGCGGCGCCGCCGCCGTGGTACTGGGTGAGGGGGCAGAACATCCATCCCATGCTGGGGGTTTTCTCCCAGGTGCCGTCGAAGATATTCTGTCGGCTGTGGATGATCTGCTGGGCGCGGGGGAGTGACCAGTTGGTTTCGCGGTAGCCCATGCCGGTTTTGTTGGAGCCATTGAGGAAGTACCAATCGGGGACGTTGAGGAAGATGCCGGTGGCTCGGCACGATTTGTAGAAGTCGGTGATTTTTCGCCACTGGGGCCATTGGGAATCGTCGAGGGCGCGGTGGCCTGGGTGTGTGGTGGAGGCGCAGACATCGCCGGGGTAGGAGCCGTCGTGTTCGAGGAGTGTGAAGGTGGTGTTGGTAAGGAAGGATTGGAGGTTGGCGAAGTAGTTGAGGCCCCATTGGCTCATGAGGCAGGGAGAGTTGTCGAAGATGGCTCCGCCGGGCTTGTTGGTTTTGGGGTTGATGGCGTCGTGTTCGGGGCTGACGGATCGGCTGGCGAGGAGGGAATAGCCGCCGATCTCGATGCCTTTGGAGTGTGCGTAGTCGGCGAGGGCCTTGATCCTGGCGACGTTGGCGGGGCTGGGATTTTCCATGTTCAGGCCGGAGCCGAAAGAGAGGATGACCATTTCGAAACCGACGTCGGCGCATTGGTCGATGGCGGCTTTGACGATTTTGGGATCGACGGAGACGACGTGCATCATGATGGGGTTTTCGGTGACCCAGGGTGCGAGGGTGCGATACATGCGGCGTTGGGCGAGGCCGCGGCGTTCGCGGTCGGTGGTGTCGTGGATGAGTTGGAAGGTGCGGAAGGATTCGAAGGATTGGCCGGGGTTGATGATCTGATCCGGGCCGATGGGTGGGCGGCATTCGAGGAGGCAGCGGGTGGTGCGTTGGTAGTTGACCTGAGTTTCGTATTGGGGATCGGGCACCCAATGGACGGTCTTGTTGGCGCCTTGGGCGTCGGAGCCGAGGAAGGCGTAATCGCTCTCGATCTGAATGGTGCGGGGGGATTCGATGGCGGATTGTTCGACGGAGGAGGCCTCTTCGATGGCGGCGAGGATTTCGCTGGTGAATTTCTGGAGGCGGAGGGGTTTGTCGGAGGCGTTGTGGAGGGTGAGCCATTTGCAGAGGAGGGGGATGCCGTCGTAAAGCTCGTAGTGAACGCGGAGGGTGAGGGCTTGGGGGAGTGTGGCGGGGGGTTTGAAGGCGAGGGTGAGGCTGACGCCAGGCGGCGGCCAGGGCAAATCGGCGCAGTGGCGGACGCGTTTCCAGGGGAAGCGTTCTTTGGTTTTGCCGACTTCGAGGTTGGTTAACTGGAAGGCGTTGGGGTCGGCAGTCATCTTGTCGAGCCATTGAGGGAGGAGATAGGCGTAGTTGGGCTGGCCGAGGAGGCCACCGACGGGGTGGGTTATGTTATCGATGGTGAGGGTGGCTTCGGGTTTGACGCCGCGGAGGAGGGATTGGCCGGTGGTGAAGTTGTCGAGGGCGACGGTGGCGAAGTTGGGGGCGAGGCGGAAGGTTCGGGCGATGAGGCCGTTGGTGAGGACGATTTCGGTGGGGTTGGCGGTGCGGAAGACGGCGGCGGTTTGGGTGGGGGGTGTGATGAGCCAATCGGTTTTGAGGCGGGGTTGGTCGGCGGGGAGGGTGGGCAGGTTCTGGAGAACGGAGCGCAGTGTGTCGGGGAGCGGTGGGGGGGATAAGTCGGCGGCGCGCGTGGGGGCTTGGTGGTAGATCAAGAGGAGCGCGGTTGTTAATACGATGAGATGGTGGATGTGTTTGAGATTGGGCATGGGTCGCTCCGGGTGGAATGTCATTGTGCGGGGGCTAATGTACACGCCGGCTGTCTGGCCGGACAGGGGTTGGGCATCGCCGGCGCGGGAGCGGATATGATAGAATGCAGCCAGGTTGCGAGGCTGAGTTATGTATGAGGTTTTTGAGCATACGGCGGATGTGGGGTTGCGGGTGCGGGCGGGGGATCTGAAAGGTTTGTTTGCGGAGGCGGGGCGGGGGTTGTTCTCGCTGTTGGTGGAGAATCTGGATGTGGTGCGGCCGGTGGCGGAGATGAGTTTTAAAGTGGAGGCGGGTGATCTGGAGGATCTGTTGCACGATTGGCTGGGGGAACTGCTGTATGCGTTTGAGTCGAAGAAACTGGTGCTGGTGGAGTTTGAGGTGAAGATTGAGGGATTGAAGCTGTGGGCGAAGGGGTCGGGGGAGAAGCTGGATGAGAGGAAGCATCAGTTGGGTCAGGAGATCAAGGCGATTACCTATCATGGTCTGGTGGTGAGGCGGGAGGCGGAGGGGTGGATGGCTGAGGTGATTGTGGATTTGTAGAGGAGACGGAGCATGGACAAGAAGGGATATCACGGGCCTTTGGAGCAGGTGGATGAGTGTGTGTGGCGGATACCGAAGACATACAAGGCGGGGATGCTTGTGGATGGGCTGATCTTTGCGGATCAGAAGATGATCGGGCATATCGCGGCGGATGCGGCGGCGGAGCAGGTGGCGAATGTGGCGTGTTTGCCGGGGATTCAGGTGGCGAGTTTGGCGATGCCGGACATTCATTGGGGGTATGGGTTCTGCATTGGGGGTGTGGCGGCGATGGCAGCGGATGAGGGCGGGGTGATTTCGCCAGGCGGGGTGGGGTATGACATTAATTGTGGCGTGCGGCTGGTGCGGACGGAGTTGGATTTTGAGGATGTGCGGGATCGGATGGAGGCGCTGGTTGATGGGTTGTTTGCGCGGGTTCCTTGCGGGGTGGGGAAATCGGGGCGGTATCACTTTGATCAGAAGGAGCTGCGGCATTTGCTGGATCATGGGCCGGAGGCATTGGTGAAGAGGGGTCTGGCGACGCGAAGGGATGTGGAGTATACCGAGGCGAGGGGGCGGCTGGAGGGGGCGGATGCGGAGGCTGTCAGCGAGCGGGCGCTGGAGCGTGGCGAGGCGCAGTGCGGGACGCTGGGGTCGGGGAACCATTTCCTGGAGGTGCAGGTTGTGGATCGGGTGTTGGATGAAACGGCGGCGGCGGTGATGGGGGTGCGGGAGGGACAGGTGTGCGTGATGATTCATTCGGGGTCACGCGGGCTGGGGTATCAGGTGTGCGACGATGCGTTGCGGAGCTTGCGGGGGGTGCCGGAGAAGTATGGGATTCATCTGCCGGATCGGCAACTGGCTTGTGCGCCGGCGGACAGTGCGGAGGGGCAGCAGTATCTGAAGGCGATGCGGGCGGCGGCGAATTTCGCGTGGTGCAACCGGCAGCTTTTGATGTGGCAGACGCGGGAGGTGTTTGAGCAGGTGTTCGGCAAGGGGTGGGAGCATTTGGGGATGGAGCTGATCTATGACGTGGCGCACAACATCGCCAAGTTTGAGCAGCACGAGGTTGAGGGGCAGACGAAGAATCTGCTGGTGCATCGGAAGGGTGCGACGCGGGCGTTTGGGCCGGGTCATGCGGATGTGCCGGAGGTGTATCGGGGGGTTGGGCAGCCGGTGATTATTCCGGGGGACATGGGACGGGCGAGCTGGCTATTGGTGGGGCAGGAGGGGAGCATGAGGAGGACGTTTGGGACGACGTGTCATGGGGCGGGGCGGTTGATGAGTCGGACGGCGGCGATGAAGGATGCGGGGGGGCGGCGGATTGACAAAGAGTTGGCGGAGCGCGGGGTGATTGCGCGGGCTGCGAGCCGGAAGGGGTTGGCGGAGGAGCAGCCGGCGGCGTACAAAGATGTGGATGAGGTGGTGGATGTGGTGGAACGGGCGGGTTTGTCGAAGAAGGTGGCGAGGTTGAGGCCCATTGGCGTGATCAAGGGGTAGTGTCTGGACCGCTTGGCAGCGATGCGGCGTAACTTTGGGCCCAGTTTTGGCCGAGGCGGGGTTTGAGGCGGCCGAGGATGACGACGAAGATGGAGATGGCGAGGACTGTGGCGAAGCCATAGGCGAATTGGGATTCGGCGGGGGGGTTGGTGGTGTGGTGGGCGAAGGCGTCGCGGAGGAGTTCCATGCGGGTGTAGAGGAAGAGGTGGGCGGCGGGCATGAGGATGGCGAGGGTGGCGAGTTTCACGATGAGCCAGCGCATGCGGATGAATTGGCGGGGGTGTTGGAGGAAGAGGGCGAGGCCGAAAAGCAGGGCGGCGAGCAAGGCGGGGATGGTGAGGAAGCGGACGAGGAGGCTGATGAGTCGGAGGAGCAGGAGGCGTCTGGGGTCGGCGGGGGGGAGGGAGGTGAAGGCGCTGCCGAACCAGATGATGAGGAGGGAGGCGAGGGAGCCGACGAAGAGGGCGAGGGCGATGAGTTTTGGGAGGAGGATGAAAGGGCGGCGGCCGCGGCCGGGGCGGCGGCCGAAGCGGTTGGTGGGGGTGGGGGGCATGGGGGGAGTCTAATTCATTGGGGCGGGGGATGTACAGAGTGATGGGCGAGGCGACTCTGGATCTCGGATCTGCTGGCGATCTCGAGGAAGCTTTGAACGGCCTCGATCAAATTACGGCGAGCTTCTCCGGGGGTATCACCCTGGCTGGCGATGTCCAGTTCCGGGCAGAGCAAAACGTAGCCGTCGCCGTCTTGCTCGGTCAGGGAAGTCAGCTTGATGTGCGTCATGCATCGACTCTGCTGTCGGAGATTGTACGAGCAGATCCACCAGTGAACCATCAGAAATTCGCCAGGCAGCGGTCGATGCGGGCCAGGGTGCGGGGTTTGCCTAGGAATTGGAGGCTTTCAAAGATGGGGGGGCTGATGGTGGAGCCGCAGACGGCGACGCGGATGGGTTGGGCGATTTTGCCGAGGGCGAGCTGCTTTTGTTCGCAATATTGTTTGAGGGCGGCGTCGAGGGTGGGGGCGGTCCAGGAGGGGATGGATTCCAGGAGGGGGCGGATTTCACGGAGCGCGGCGAGGCCTTGCTGTTTCTTGAGGACTTTTTCGACGGGGCCGGAGGCGTAGGTGATTTGGTCGTCGGGGATGAAGAAGAAGCGGGAGACATCGTCGATTTCGCGGAGGGTTCGGAAGCCGGGCTTGATGGACATGACCTTGATCAGGTCGGCGTCGGAGGCTTGGTTGAGCGGCGAGTCGGGGTTGACGGCGAGGTATTGTCTGAAGGGTGGAAGAAGGCGATCGGCGGGTGCGGCGCAGGCTTCGGTGTTGAAGGCGAGGAGTTTATCGCGGGAGAATTTGGGGTTGGCGACGCCGACGCGGTCGAGGGAGAAGAGTTGGACCAATTCATCGACGGTCATGCGTTCGCGGTCGCCGCCGGGGTTCCAGCCGAGGAGGGCGATGAAGTTGAGCAAGATTTCGGGGAGGTAGCCGTTCTTGCGGAATTCGTGGACGAGGATTTCGGGGAGGTCGGACTGTCGCAGGCCGACGACGGGGATGAGGGCGGACTGTTCGGGGAGGTCGAGCTGTTTTTTTTCGTCCTTGAGCCATTCCTGGAGGCGATCGAGGGGGATGGCGGATTTCTGGGCGAGGGTTTGGATGGGGGTTTTGGTGCTGTTCATGAAGACCTGGGCGCGCTGGCGGATTTTCTTGTCGCGGTCGCGTTTGCCCATTTTGGAGCCGTCGAGGTTTTGGATGGTGGTGAGGTGGGCGTAGGTGGGGCGGGGGTAATTAAGGGCTTCCTGAAGAGCGAGATGATTGAAGGTATTTTTGAGATGCTCCTGGCCGCGGAGGATGTGGGAGACGTTCATGGCGGCGTCATCGACGACGACGGCGAAGTGATAGGTGGGCATTCCATCGGCTTTGCGGATGACGAAGTCCTGGGCCTCTTCGGCGGGGAGGACGACTTCTTTGGCGAGGACCTGGTCGCGGAAGCGGTATTCCTTGACGGGCATGGCGAGGCGGATGACGGAGGTTCGATTCTCGGACTTGAAGCCGGAGATCTGGTCGGCGGTGTATTGGGGGCGGCGGTAGATGAAGGAGCGTTTTTGCTTCTCGGCCTGGGCGCGGAGGGCGGTAAGCTCCTGGGTGGTTTCCCAGGCTTCGTAGGCGAGGTTGCGGCTGATCAGGTTGGCGATGATTGCGTTGTAGATGTCGAGGCGTTTGGATTGGTAGACGAGTTGAGGGTTGTCCCAGTGGAGGCCGAGCCAGCGGAGGTCGTCGAGGAGCTGGCGACAGGCTTGGTCGGTGGATCGGGCGAGGTCGGTGTCTTCGATGCGGAGGAGGAACTGGCCGCCGGTGTGGCGGGCGAGGAGCCAGTTGAAGAGGGCGGTGCGAGCGCCGCCGACGTGGAGATAGCCGGTGGGGGAGGGTGCAAAACGGGTGATGATGGTGGAGGTTGTCATAAGCGACGGGCCATTATGTTGAGGAGGGTGCTTGTGGGAAGGGAGCGGGCGGCTGGGTGGTCGGCTTGGGGCGGAATCGCAGGTATGCCCAGCTCACCGGGGCCCAGAGCGAGTAAATCAAGGTGCCGATGGCGAGGGTATGTTGGTGGCGTACGATGACGAGCAGGCCGATGGCAAGGACAACGACGAGCCTGCCGAACGATCGTTTGCCACGGAAATAGCGGTTGACGAGATGGGGATAACGAAGGGTGCTGACCATCAGCAGGCCGGTCACGAGGACGACGACGGGGAGCAGCCAGACGCAGACTTGGGCCAATACGCTCGCAAGCGGGTGGGTGTGTTGCAGAAGCTCTTGCTGCATGAGGACGAATGACGCGACGGTGCCGGCGGCGCCGGGGCTAGGCAGGCCGAGGAAGCTGAAATGGTGCTGTTCGCCGTGTTCATTGCTGACGTTGAAGCGTGCGAGTCGCAGGGCGGCGCAGCTCATGTACATGGCCGCGATGGCCCAGATCAGGCGGGTGATCGGTATTGGAAGCTCGGTACCGCTGTGGCGGAAGAGCTGGAGGGCGAGGAACGCCGGGGCGGCGCCGAAGCTGACCATGTCGGCAAGGCTGTCGAGTTGGCCGCCGAAGTCGGTGGTGTGACGGGCGAAGCGGGCAAGGCGGCCGTCGAGGCCGTCGAAGATCATGGCGAGGAAGATCAGGTACGCGGCGACGACGAAGGGGTGCAAAGCGAAGGATTGAGTCCAGGGATCGGGGATCTGTGTGGAGAAATCGAGGCTGGAGACGTACATGGCTCCGAAGCCGCAGACGGCGTTGCCGAGGGTCGCGAGGCTGGGGAGGAAGTAGACGGAGCGGATGTAAGCTCGTCGGCCATGTCGGCGGAAACGGCGGCGGCGGTGTTCCCGCAGGTGCTCCCTCGAGATTCCGTTGCTGGGCGTGTCGGTTTTCATGTGTTTGTACGCTCCGCGCGGGCGGCGGTGGCTTGGGCGGAGCCGACGGGGTTGCCGAGGACGGCAATCACATCGATAGCACCGCGAACCTTTTGGCCGATGCTGACGTGAATCTGGGGCTGAAGCGATTTGGCGATGTAGAGCTCGGTGCGGCTGCCGAACTTGATCATGCCGAATCGCTGGCCGCGCTGCAGGGTATCGCCGACGGCGGCGGTGCAGACAATGCGGCGGGCGATGAGGCCGACGATCTGTTTTACGACCGCGATGGGTTGGTGATTCGCGGGATCGCAGAGCACCAGGGTGTTGGATTCATTTTGCTCGGAGGCGTGGTCAAAGTTCATGGCGTTGATGAACTTGCCGCGCTGGTATCTCACCGCGGTCACGGTACCGTCGCAGGGGCTGCGATTCACATGGACGTTGAAGACGGAGAGGAAGATGCCGACGCGGACGGCGGGGCCGCCGAGCAGCTCGACATGCGGCAGCTCGACGATGTCGGTGACTTTCCCATCGGCGGGGCTGACCATGAGGTCGGGTTGCGAGGGGATGGCTCTTTCGGGATCGCGGAAAAAGGCGATCAGCCAGCTCCAGACGGGGACGACCAGGACGACCAGCGGCGGCTGTGCGTTCCACAACAACAGCGCGATCACCGCGAGTATGATCGATCCCACCAGCATCTCGCGGATTCCGTGACGAGTGACCCGAAACATCTGTGAAACGGTAAAAGACGCTAGAGGCAATGTCAATGCGGATGCACGACCGTCGTTTCCCGCCTGTGCCTGCGCTACCTGTATGCCTTCCGGGAGCTGGTATGGTGCCGAAACTCGAAGGAACAGCACGAGACGCCAGCGGCGAATGATGCCATTGAGAGCCTCGCGTTGCCCGGTCCGTGGCCGCCCCGTGCCCGCCGGCGGGTCCAGTTTGTCGAGGATCTCCCGGATGATCTTCCACAGTTCGCCGCCGACTTCCCAGATCGTGCCCAGCACTTTGATCTGCTTTTTGTTCTGCCCATCCGTGGCTCCTGGGTTGGTCCTACGGATGGTTACCGCCAAAAAAGCGGCGTTCTGAGATAGTTTCTAAATGGCTGCTGACCCGTTTTTCGGACCCTCACTTGTCAAAGAGCGCATCATTACCAATGGCGCATACGCTCGGCTGGTAACGATGTTGGCTTTAAATTAAGTATTGGCGGGAATTTGTTTGGATTGGGGTGGGGCGGGAGAGTGGGGGTTTGTGCGGAAAGGGGGGACGAGGAAGGGCACGGGTTGGCGAGCAACGCCGTGACACGCGGGGGGGGAGGGGAAGGGAGAATGGTGGATGTTGCGATTTTCAGGTTACGCACTACTCCACCGGCTTTGTTCCCAGGATCATCGCTTCCACGTCCGCCTTGGCCGCGTCGGCGCGGGCCTTGGCGTCGGCCACTCGCTGCACCGCCCTCTCCCGTTCCTTCACAATCCGGCGTTGGGTTGACTCCGCGATGACGGGAATCGGAATTCGTAGCAGGTTTTCAACGTACAACCGCTGTTTCACCGCGCCGACGCGATGCACTTGGATTAGATCAACGAAAAAGGATGTTCCGATCAAGGCGGCCACATATCCCGGCAGCAATCCCTTTGTGATTCTCCACACTTGGTATTCGGGGCTGGTAATAGCGTCGGCAGGAACATCGGGAACAATGCCCAATGATCCGACGCTCGATCGTGTCGGGTTGTGGAAAAACCAATCTCTTCGGATTCGCTTGTAGGGCGCGTTGAAGTCCTTTCCCTTCTGCAGGTGACTAAACACCACGCCCTCCTTGTTGTTCACTCCATAGACCGGCCATTCCTTATCCGGTTGCTCCCACGGCTTCACAAGCTCGGTCGCCTCTTCCGCAAACTCGCCCAGCGGCGGGAACGCGGGATTGTCCAGGCGGAACAATGCGGCGCGAGCGGATTTCATATCCAGCGAGTCCAAGTCCCTCCATCGTGCAATCACGCAATGCCGGCTCAGAGCATCCATGCGCGCCATCCGGCGCAGTTCGGCATCAAGATCGCTGATGGGCCGCCGCAACTCATGGTAGGCATCATCCAGCCTTCTACGCACCGCTTCCCACGCCGCCACGATCTTCCGTTGCACCGCCAGCGGAGGCAGGGGAATGCGCTGGCGTTCAAACTCTTCGGGAGGAATGCGCGTCTTGGTTGATCCGCCGTGCGAAAGCCCTTCCAGTAGCCGCATGAAGGGCGCACTTCGCACCACCAGCGCCAGGTAGTCGGCATCGGCTACGCTCTTGATGATTTCGTAGACGGGATATTCGGCGCTCACCGCCAGCTTGCGCACCGGATCGGGCACGATGCAAAGCGAACCTTGCTTGACACGAATCTTGCTGTAGACCAGATTGCCGGCGTCGGCCCAAAACAGGCGGCCCTTGTACCCCACGCGCTCTTCCGGGGCCGTCACCGTCACTTCCCCGGCAAAGCTGATTTTGCCAATAATCGGCAGAGCGGCGCGGGCGGCCTTCGGGTCCACTTCGACGTGCCGGCGCACAACCGCTTCTCCCAGCGGGCGCAATGTTCGTTCCGGCCAACGCCACTTCACTTGCCGGAAAAACGCAACATCCCACCGCAGCAGTTCAGAGAACCGCACGGAAAAGGCGCGGGGGGATGCCAGAACACCGGCCGTCATGGCTCACCCCCGGGCAGGGCGAAAGCTTTGGGGCTTTTCAGAAAGCGGCGGTGAAGCTCAAGGCAGGTGTCTTCGGGCTTCATCCCCGCCGGCAGATCGGCGTTGGGGTAAAGCTCGTTGGCGTCCGGCTCGTCCGTGGCGGTGATGCCCACCTTTTCCGCTTCGTACAGGAAGATGGGGTAGTCGAATCGCTCTTTCAGCAGCGCTCGGGCTTCGGGTGTCTTGGTCTGGTTCATGCCGGCCAGGTACTCGGCAAGCTGGCGCTGGGCCGCCTTGCGGCGCTGGGCATCCTTGGCTTGCGTGGCCGCGTCGAGTTCGGCTTGCAGGCGTGCTGTGTCCGTTGCGATGGCCGGGGCGTACTTGGCTTCCACTTCCGCCTTGGCCTTGTCCCGCTTGGCCGCGAAGTCGGCGGCCTCTTCGTCGGTGTACTTCGCCAGGAAGAGAAGCGAAGCCTTCACCGAAGCCCCCGACGAATAGAACGTGTCTTGGGACAGGCTCACCACCGCCAGCACGCGGGCGCGGTCTTCGCAAAACTCCCGGACGTAGGCCAGGGACGGGTTATTGAAGATGCCTTCGGGCAGCACAATGCCCATGCGCCCGCCGGGCTTGAGCAGGGACAGGCAGCGTTCAATGAAGAGGATTTCGGTTTTCACCTTGCCCAGGTTGGGACCGTTGCGGGCAGGAAGCTCGAATAGCGAAGCGATGGGCTTGTCTTTGGCCGCTTGCACGCGGGCTTGGGCATCCTTGTAAAGCTGGCCGTAGGCGTCGGCGTACCGGCGGAAGGCTTCATCGCTGGTGGATATGTCGCCGTCGGTGATATGGTCAGACGGCTCCACGTTCGCGCCGAACGGGGGATTGGTCAAGATCAGGTCGAATCGGCCTTCAAAGATGCCGTTGACGTTAATGAAGCCGTTGTGATGGTGTACCCCGCCGTGGCCGTCACCGTGCATAATCATGTTCATCTTGCTGGTGCGGGCCATGCGGTCGTTGGCGTCGGTTCCGTAGATGCAGCGGTTGGCCAGCTTCCACAGGCGGGAATCGCGCTGGCGCTGGTCGATGGTCTTTTGCAGTTCAGCGTACTTGTCGCGCAGCAGTTCGGCCCGCTTGGCGCCGGATAGCTTTTTCTTATCAAGCTCGGCCGCGTAGGCTTGATACTGGCGGTCCATGTCGGCCAGGATTTGTTCGCGCACCAGTTCAAAGAACCGGATCAGGAAGCCGCCGGACCCGCTGGCCGGGTCGCAAACCACGTCGCCTTCCTTCGGCTCAAGCATCCTCACCATAAACTCAACGATGGTGCGGGGCGTGAAGAATTGGCCAATTTCGCCCCGGAAGGTTCGGCCCAGGAAGCGTTCAAAGGCGATGCCCTTCACGTCTTCGCTGGTGTCGGACAGGTTGTAGCGTTCCAGCAGCCGGACGATTTCGCGGCCCGTGGCGGGCTTCACGTTGATTCGGTCATCGCCGGCGAAGATGCGATCCTCGGCGTAGGCGTCTTTGGTGCGCTGGAACAGGTCATTCAGCGGGTATGTTCCAAGCTGTTCATCCAGGTAGTCGGCGGTGAACAGGTTGACGCGCCGGCGTTTGGCCTTCATTTCCCGTTCCACCCACACCTTGACGAAAAGCACCTTGGCGATTTCGTCGAAGGCCGCCGCCGAGTCCAGGTGTTCGCGGTTTCGTATGACGTTGTGGCAAGAATGGAGCAGATCGGCAAACTCATCCTCCTTGAAGGCGCGCAGTTTGGCGATCAACTCTTGGATGTCCCTGTCGCTGGCGTCGGCGTGGGGGATGTTCTCGATTTCCTCGCAATGGCCTGGCATCCGCTCCTTGCGGGTCCGCCAGTAGCGGGTTTCGCGGTTATTGTGCGTGACAAAGAACGGGGCATTGCAGTACAGCGAGTAGGCTTCGCCTTGGGCGTAGTCGGCGGCCTTGATGGTGATGTTGTCGGCCTTGCACTCCACCACGATCAGCGGGGTCTTGGCGTCGTCCTTGTCTTGAGCGGTACGCCAAATCAACACGTCCGCCCGGGCGCGGGCCGATCCTCGCCCGGCAACGTGCAATTCCTCATCCATTTGGGCCAGGTCGAAGCCATATTCGTTGTGCAGCGTGACAACGTAGGTTTGCCGCACGCGCTCTTCGGGGGTTTCGACAAGCGGTTTGTGGCGGATGTGGGAGAAGATGCACCCCTTGTCATCGCTCTTGACAGCCAGGGTCGGCCGATTTGCTGCCCCATTTGGATTGGTCGATGCCCCGCCCGCGCCGCCGGCATTGCGCGGCGGGGTCGCCGTTGTTGCGGTAGACCCGTTGCCCGATGTTCGCTTCACCATAGCCGCTCGCCTTCCCGAATGTGCTGAACCGGCGGGGGGAAGCCGAAGCGGAGTTGTGTTTCGTCCCTGATATGAAAAAGGAGCGGAAACCGATACACCGCTCCCACCAGAGGCACCGCGAAGCGCCTTGCGCAGAAAACGGAAACCGGCTCCGCCCCATGCGGGGCGGTCCGGGTATTCCGAGTCTCTGCGCCTGTGAAAATTCGCGGTTTTCTGGTGGGACAGCAGAACCCTAGACCGAGTTCAGAAGTTGTGTTCTCTCAGCACTTTTCTAATGCAAGCGTTCTCCGTTTCTGTTGCACTGGCAGGCCACGCGCCCGCCAACGCCATTACCATACCCACTCAGCCCAGTACCGGCCAGAGCATCGGCAACGGTCGTTTTTATTGCGAGGACCGGAACACGGGACAGGATTCGATCAACCAGACCCAACTCGCCTCCCCCGAACCCCCGCCGAAAAAACCCTGTCCCCCGATTTGCCTGATCGCCTCTTCCCCCGACCTCCCCCTGACCCCGCCCAACCGACTATCTCCGAACCCTAACAATTCCCGCCATTTTTTAGTTGATATTGCCACCATACTGTGGTATAATACCCCCGTGGCAGGCCGGACGCGGTTCCCCTGCCGGGTCGGGGGGCAAATCCCCTCTGCC
>JAPLNB010000138.1 GCA_026693085.1 Planctomycetota bacterium
GGGGCGGCCGGATCAAGATCCCGAAGAACATGCAGAAGGTCGGAAGTAGAAGTGGATCTAGATCCATTCATTGTCCCCGTGCGCGGGCAAGAAAAAGTCGAAGAAAAACCAGCAGTCTTCACGGACTGCACTATATGAGGACTCACGCGTTCGAAATGCCTGTACAAGGTACAGAAAGCAGGCTGAACTCAACTTACTTAAGGAATCACAAGCAGCCGTGTCTTGGAAAGGCAACGGGGAAAATCCGCAGGGCAGAAGCATGTAGGAATCTTGTCCACGTTGGCAGAGCGACAGAGCGGTTCGGCTTCTTGGACCGGAGAACCAACCCGCATTTCTGGACCAGAAACCGCGACAAGAAATCCACATGCCAAAGCCCTGTGAAAATCCGGGGATTCGGGGGAGGAAAGAAGCCAGAGAACGAGTTCCCCGTCACACCCTACGCCCCTTGCGATCCGACACGTCAACGGTTGCAGCAGCCGGTGTGAAGCACACCATGCGTCACGGTATCACTGGAACCACTGTTCGCCTCTGGGGAGGAGGACGCTGTCGTCGCGGGTTTCGGGGCGTTCGCCGAGCATTTGCTTGTCGCCAGTGCCGACGAGGAAGATGTTTTCGCCCTGTGAGCCACAGAAAGTGGTGGCGGACCAGATGACGTGGCCATCGACGTAAAGGACGTTTTGGCCGACGCCGGCGTGGTTGCGGCTGTTGAGATCTCGGACGACGGAAGCGGGATCGGAGGGCCTGATGCTCACGCGACAGGAGAGGGAATTGTTGGCATCGGAAGCCAGAGCGAAATCGGCGGCGACACGGGGCGGACCCTTATAGGCAGCACTCCCGGTGCTGCTGACGGGGGTGCCTCAGGTTGACCCGGGTGCGGGTGGTGGAGGCGGAGGGTAGGGATTGGCGTAGCTGTAGGACAGGATGCTAGCTGTGGGGCGGGCGAAGGTGAAGTCGTCGAAGGAGGAGCGGAGGGAATTGGTGGTGCTGGATGGATTGGCGAGCCAGGTTGAGTCGACGGAGGCCGAGGGACACTGGAGGACCTCCAACGTCAGATAGCGGTGTTTGAACAGCAAGAAAACGGCGGCGGTGACGTCGTTGGCGCTGGCGGTCTGCCAGGGGTTGGGCCGCCAGGAAGAGTTGGGCATTGTCTGGACCCAGAGGGTGCGGGGGTATTGTTTGTGGTCGAGATGATACATATGGGCGGCAATGCCGAGCTGGCGGAGGTTGCTGGCGCATTTGATGCGTCGGGCTTGCTCGCGAGCGCCGTTGAGCGCAGGGAGGAGGATGGCGATCAGAACGGAGATGATGCCGATGACCACGAGCAGTTCAACGAGCGTGAATGCTTTTCGTCGGATCATGGGTGATCCTCCTGGTGGTGTGGACGAAGATTGGTGAGCCACTGGAAGGCGATTCCCGAAGCCCACCCGAATAACTGCCGCCACTGCAATCATGGTACCAATGCGGCGCAGAAAAGCAATAAGAATTCCGCACGGATTGTGCGGGAGGTGTGGGGTATTGGGATCAGGATGGGCCGATATGAGAGGGGCCGGTGACGAGCAGCCTCTTCCGGCGCAGATCGCCGGAAGAGGGCGACAGAAGATGGATCAGACGACTTTGGTGATGCCGGGCATGGCGATGGGGTATTTGTTGTTGGCATCGGGATTCACGGGGGCGGGGGCATCGAGACTCGTGATGTTTTCCAGGCCGGGGGCGAGTTCGATGTTGGAGGCCAGGGCCTGGTTCCAGGTGAGCATCTGGCCGCATTCGGCGGCCATTCGGCCGAGGATGCCGACCATGGCGGCCTTGGCGCAGCGGTCGGCTTCGTTGTAGGGCTTGTTATTGCGGATGGCGTCGAAGAGCAGGTCGTGTTCGTACTGGTAGAAATCGGGTTTGGGGCCTTGGTGGCGCCAGATGATGTTGTCGCGGGTCATCTTGTGGCCCTTGTAGAGGATGGGGTCGGAGATGCCTTCGCCGAGGACGGCGCAGCCGGTGGTGCCGTGGATGTTGTCGCCGAAGAAGTTCCAGCACTGGTTTATGTGGCGGCCCTGGGCGACGAGGCGAGTGCCGTTGGGGAAGTGGTATTCGACGGCATAATGATCGAAGAGCTGGTCAGGCTCGGTGCGGCACTGGCGGCCGCCATGGCCTTGGGCTTGGACGGGCCAATCGTTCATGACCCAGCAGCAGACATCGAGGTTATGGATCAGCCAATCGAGCAGGAAGGAGCCATTGACCCAGGTGAAGTTGGAGTAGTTGCGGATCTGGTGTGCGAGTTCGGATTCGCCGGGGCGTTTGTTGGAGAAGCCGACGGGGCCGTGTTCGCGGTAGGCGTAGGCGGTGATGACGGGGCCGATCATGCCGTCGTGGATGCGTTTGATGCATTCGGTAAGCTGGACGGAGTGGCGAGACATGAGGCCGCCGGCGATTTTGAGGTTTTTGTCTTCGGCGGTTTTGCCGGCCTTCATGACGCGGCGGATGCCGGGGGCATCGACGGCGAAGGATTTTTCCATGAAGACGTTGACGCCTTTGAGGACGGCGTATTCGAGGTGGATGGGGCGGAAGCAGGGAGGGGTGGTGAGAAGGACGAGGTCGTTCTTGCCGAGGAGGTCGATGGCTTTGCGGTAGCCATCCAAGCCGAGGAATTGGCGGTCCTTGGGGACGTCGACTTTGTCTTTGAACTGGTCTTGGAGGGATTGGAGGCTGGAGGAGAGGCGATCCTGGAAGACATCGGCGACGGCGACGAGTTTGACGGGGCCCTGGGTGGAGAGTGCATTGGCGGCGGCGCCGGTGCCGCGGCCGCCGCAGCCGACGAGGGCGACGTTGATGGTGTTGGATTCGGCGGCGTAGAGGGATGGGGCGAGGGTGGTGGCGATGGCAGTGGCGGTGAGGGTGGTGGTGGACTGCTTGAGGAAGTCGCGGCGAGTGGGGGTAGTCGTGTCAGTGTTGGCGGTGGTCATGATGGGTCCTTTCCTTTGAGTCTGCGGGACGTTGATCTGTCGAAAGTGCGCACCCACGAGGGGCGATGGGGATAGTATGAGTTGGCGAAAGCAAGGAGGCAAGGGGTGGTGGGTGGGGAAGAGGGGGGGGCGCTGCGCGAATGGAGTGTTGGAGGCGCCGCGTTGGGGAAAGAAGTCTGTGCGAAGGGGTGTGGGGGGATAAGTTGTAGTGGGGCGGATGGTTGAGATTTTGGGGGTGAGAAAAATCGCCCCCAAAGCGTCCCCCAAGCGTCCCCCAAACCACCCCAAAAGCTCCGCCAAATCTCCCCCGAATGACGCTGGAACGACACCCTGGTGATAGGTTGACCCCGAAACGGCCGAGAGGATTGGGTTCATTTTGAACCTACAAGGACACGAAGAAGCTTGGCGTGGGCTGCGCCCGCAACCCAAGGCACAAAGGCATTGAGGCACGAAGCAGGGCAATTGGGTTTGGCCCGGCGGATGGTCATATTGCATGATCTTGCGCAAACGCCTCCGCGCAGGTGTAGGCCACGCCATCGGTGGCGAAGCTTCGCGTTGGACCCGCTTAATGACGACTCTCTAAAGGTACTGCTGGCATGATCTGGGATCAAACGCAGTTGTCCTGGTTTGGCGGGGCGGGGCCTACGGGGTGGTTTGGGGCTTGGTGAGTTGTTCGGCTTGGGGCAGGTCTTTGAGGCTGTTCAGGCCGAAGAGTTCCAGGAAGCGTTTGGTGGTGCCGTAGAGGATCGGGCGGCCGGGTAGTTCGGCGCGGCCGGCGATTTTTACGAGGTGTTTTTCCATGAGGGAGCGGATGGTTT
>JAPLNB010000139.1 GCA_026693085.1 Planctomycetota bacterium
ATGGCGCCTCATCCTTGCCCAGTTCGATGAGCGAAAACCGTCCCAGTCCCGGTTGCTTGCCCCCGGATCACGGCTGGCGGTCTCGGTTCCACATGCAACGCACCGCGTCGTCTGTGGGCAAGGGCGGCCACCGACCAAGAACCAGGTCACGCTGCAGATACCACTGCACGTGCCCATCGCAGAACAGCACGTTGGCTCCGCCGCGGTGGACGTTGCCAGGCGATCTGCGATATTGAGCATCATCAGCCGTAGGCGAGAGGATGAAGTCGAAAGCAGCCGAACCCGACGCGTCAGCGACGGCGATCATTTCGGCAGGCGCCCGCACGCGTGACACCCGCACCTCAGCTTCGTAACTTTCAATGACCAGCCCGCCTAAGCCCCTGGGCGGCGCCGCTCTCCTGTTTACAGGCCCGAGCCCCGACGCCCCATAAACATTGTACCCATATGAGAAGGGAGTCCCCGAATCAGGCGTGTCTCCGCCGAGCAGCAGCGGTTCCCCCAGCTTGTAGCCGTAGCCTGCAAACGCGGCCGGGGCCACCGCCTTGCTGCCGGGCACCGCATCGGTCCTCCACTCAAAGCGTTCGTCACGAGCCGGACAGTAGAACACCTTCTGGCTTCCTCTGACAACGCCTCGCAAACGGGTCGGCCAGATCGCACAGGGCCCATTTCCGTAGTAGGTATTGATCCAGCCGCCCGGATAGTGCTTGTAGGTGTCCGTATAGCACGCCATCGCCTGCCCAATCGCCCGCAAGTTCGCCATGCACCTCACCTGATTGGCCTGGTCGCGTACCTTGCTTATGACAGAGAACAGAATCGCGATGAGAACCGCGATGATCCCGATGACAACCAGCAGCTCAACAAGCGTGAAGCCTCGGCCACGGCAATGCGTCTTCATGCCTGACCTCCCTGCGTTGTTGACGGCAAACGGCCAGATTTGAGACCGTTTCCGTATTATCACTGTTGCACCTGCATGGCAAGCGATTTCCCGATGTGAACATGGGCGCGGATAAGGGGACGCAGCTCTTTTCTACGCTCCGCCCCCGGTTTCTTGCCCTTGCAGCGAAAACAGCAATGCCACCAGCATAACGCTCAGTCGACGCCCTCACTTGTCGTCGGTTGTTGGGCTTCTCGGCGCAGTTGCTTGAGTCTCTCACTGGAGATGATCCGCTCTGGATGCTCCGCTTCGCTGGCCCGGAACGACGCTATGAGGCGGTCCAAGTCACCTCCGCAGTCATCCCACATCTTCTCGCGGATGCGATGAACTTCTTCCACGATGGGATCGTTTCTCATGACTCAATCCTCCAGCAATTCCTCGGGCGTGACGATAACGGGCGTTCGCCGCCCCAACCGCTCGTTGACCGCCGCCAGCCTCCTTATTGTATGCCCGTTGGCAATATGGGCGCAATTCCAGGTAAGCAGATAGTCAATATCGTAGGCCACGCTGAAGCCGATATGAAGGATATCGTTGCCCGCCTTTGGCGGAAGCCGCAATTCGGCCTCGTATGTGCGAGCCAGCGACGCAACGTCATCGATCAACCCGAGGATGGGAATACCCTGCACCTTCTTGACCCGCAGTTCGGCCGCCTCCGAATCGCCAGCCTGCAATTCCCGCAACACGACTTCTGAAACATAAAGGGCATAACGGAGCCGAGCGCTATCCCACCACTCCCGTGTCGTCTGCTGGTGTCCGGCAACAACGATATCCCGGCTGGGCCTGCCAGTCAGATAACTGACGATTGTTGTTTCCAAGTATACCGACGCCATGTATGAAATGATGCTCGAACCGCGCCAGACATTCAAGGCGCGGATAAGGTGACGCAGCTCTTTTCTACGCTCTTGCCCAACCACCCCCTCCCCGCCGCAATGCGTCCTTCTTCTCTGCCCTCGCCCAAAGCATCAAGTCTTCCGTCCTCGCAGGTAAACGCGGAACGACTCCAATCTTGGCAGGGATTCCCGGTCCTTCTGACGGTTGGTGGCCGCTTTGCTCGCAATGATGTCGTCGATGTGGCAAACAGGAAAACCCTCCACTTCAAGATGGCGTTGCCAGGCGTCGGCAAACCGTTCAATGCCATCGGGCGAGAAAACCAGATCGAGGTCAAACGGACCGTTCTTCAGTTGGATGAAATCTTTCCCCCGGCCGATCTGCCCCGCTTGTTCGTCGGTCAGCTCAAACCCCAGTTCCCTCAACGCAGCCACAACGGCTTGGCCATTCTCGGGCGATTTTTCGACAAACAGCTCCGTCTCCTGCGTCGTGTCGGGAAAGCCCAGCAGAATCGCCCCGGACTTGCCAATGAACAGATACCGGCACCCGTGTCGGGCGAAGACATCGCGGATTTCCTGAGCCTGCCGGTATTCAAACGCGCCCATAACCAAGCCAGTCTGGAAGGTTCTTCTCGCACCACTGGCGATACTGTTCCATCGTGTCAAACGCCCGGAACTTCTCATCATCCATCACCGGCTTATAAGTGCGGATAAAGGCATATTTCATCCGCAGAGCCAAGGGCCTTCGGGCAGCCGCCTCGAACTCAGCGAGCCAGTCAGCGGGAATCGAGTCGCGTTCCGAAACGTCCATCAGTCATTAGTCTACCCCCGCAAGCGTTGAAAGAAAACGGTCCGGGGCCAATGAAACGCCGACGCAGCAAGACACGTAGCGTGCCGGTTTGCCCCGTCACCCCCCCCCCGCCGCCCACTCCCTCATCCGCTCCCTCCGCCCCACCCAACCCTGATCAAATTCCGCCATTTCCCCGCGAACAAAAGCCTAATTCATCCGTAGTAGTCTACGTGGATACTGTCTCGTCCAATTTCGCCGTCCGCCCTTCCACCCCCACCTCGCCTCTGCCCCTCCCGCCAGCCCCCTCTCCCTCCGCCCCCCCATTTCTACAAAACGAACCCATTTTCCCCATTCGAAAATCGAAAATCAAAAATCAAAACTCCCTAACCCCTTGTCAATCCAAAGGCCCCCAAGAATAACCAGCCGGTCCACAGCCCGTCCGCCGGGGGGGTTCACGTGGGTTTCCGGGGGGTTTCCGGGGGTCCGCCGGGGGGGTTCTGGATTGGGACGCCCGAAGTTCTATAATCCACCGCGTGGAAAGACGTTCAATACAGAAGTTGGCAACCTCGCTGGTGAATCGCATTGCGGCGGGCGAGGTGATCGAACGCCCGGCGTCGGTGGTGAAGGAACTGGTGGAGAATGCGATCGATGCCGGGGCGAAGAGCATCGTGGTCGAGATCGCGGACGGCGGGCGGGAGCTGATCCGGGTGATCGATGACGGGTGCGGGATTCCGCCGGCCGAGCTGCCTCTGGCGTTTGCGGAACATGCGACCAGCAAGCTGACGTGCGATGACGATCTGTTCCGGATCGAGACGATGGGGTTTCGCGGCGAAGCACTGGCGAGCATCGGCGCGGTGTCGCATGCGAAGATCGTGAGCCGCATTGCAGGGGAGGAGGCGGCGTGGGAGATCTGCAATGCCGGCGGGGTGATCGGTGATGCGCAGGCGGCGGCGGGGAACGTGGGGACGACCGCTGAGGTGAGGGATCTGTTTTTCAACATGCCGGCAAGACGCAAGTTTTTGAAAAGCTCGGCGACGGAGGTGGGGCATGTGAGCGAGGCGGTGTTGCGGCTGGCGCTGCCGCATCCGGGGGTCCATTTCAGGCTCCTGTCCGAGTCGCGGACCGTGCTGGATCTGCCGGCGACGGGAGCGGAGGAGCGGTTGCTGGCGGCGTGGCCGGAAAATTACGCGGAGCAGCGGCTGCCGTTGGAGCTGCGCGATGCCGAGATCCGGGCGGTGGGGTTGGTGGGCTTGCCGGAGTTGGCGAATCCGACGGCGAAGCATCAGTATTTCTATCTGAATGGGCGGCACATTCGCGATCGGTTTATGCAGCATGCGTTGAAGGAGGCGTATCGGGGGTTGATGGAGCCGGGGAGGCAGCCGGTGGCGGTGATATTGCTAACGATGCCGCCTGGGGATGTGGATGTGAATGTGCATCCGACGAAGAACGAGGTGAGGTTTCGGGACAGCGGGCGGGTGCATGGGATGCTGTTGTCGGGGATTCGGGAGCGGCTCTTGGGCAGCGACCTGACGCCGAGGGCGGTGCCGGGCGGATCGGCGGGGCCGGTGGTGAGTGAGGCGGAGCGGGGGGATTTGAGGGCACGATTGGCGGAGTTCTTCAAGCAGATGCCGGCCAGCACCCCCCCACTGCCGATGGCGGGTGGGTCGAGGGAGACACCGCCACAGGTGGCGGTGAAGCTGCGGGAGGGGCAGGAGGGGAAGTGGTGTGCTGAAGCGCACCCTACGGCACACCCTACGCCGATTCAGGCGCCCGTGACGGCGCGGCCGCAGGCGATGGCGATGCAGTTGCATAATGCTTACCTGGTGACGGAGAGCGAGGAGGGGTTGATCATTATCGATCAACATGCCTTGCATGAGCGGATTGTGTATGAGGAGTTATTGGGGAGGCTGAAGCGGGGGCCATTGGAGTCGCAGCGGCTGTTGATGCCGGACGTGGTGCCGGTGTCGGCGGGGCAGAAGGCGTTGTTGGAGCAGATTCAGCCGATGCTCAAGCGGTTGGGGATTGAGGTCAGCGAGTTTGGGCCTGGGAGCGTGGCGGTGCAGGCGTTTCCGAGTTTTCTGGAGAAGCTGGAGCCAGGGAGGTTTGTGCATGAGCTGCTGGAACGTGGGGAGCAGGAATTGCTGGATCTGCATGAGGAGGAGCTGTTGCACGAGATTCTGGACATGATGGCGTGCAAGGCGGCGGTGAAGGCGGGCGACCCGCTAACGGCGGGGGAGATCGAGGCGTTGCTGGCGCGAAGGGAACTCGTGGATCGGTCGAGCAATTGCCCACATGGGCGGCCAACGACGTTGAGGCTGACATTGAAGGACCTGGAGAAGCAGTTTAAGCGGACGGGGTTTTAGGGGAGGGTTCAGGGTTCGGGGGGGGCTTTTTTTGCCACGAAGAACACGAATGGACACAAAGGAGGAAAGGCGGCGGCGAAAGAGGGCGATGCCGGTGTGGGGCGAGGGGAGGGGTGATGGCGGGGTCGTTCGTGGAAGCTACGCCGCTATGCGGGACCGAAAAGACTCGGCTCCTGCGATGATGAATTCAGTTCGCCATGTCGCCGGGAAAGGTCTATCGGCTGAGACGCGGGCAGGGCGAACCGGAAGCGGCTGTCTTCCAGGTAACGCCTCTCAAGCTCGTAGGCAAGCCATCGTCGCTCTTCTCGTTCGGCAGCTTCGCCGGTTGTGTTCGAGCCGGCAAAGGGATCGAGCACCAAGTCTCCCGGCTCGGTCAGAAAGCGGATGAAGAATGTTGGGAGCTGAATTGGAAAGCGTGCCGGGTGGGGGATTCTGCCTGCTTCCTTACACTGGGCCATGTAGGAGCCTGTGGCATCATTGTTGCCGAAGATAAGGATGTTGGGGGGGATGGCTCCGCCACGGTCCTTGAACTTGTTAGTGATGATATGGCCGGAGGGGCGCACTTTTGCCTTGTAGCCTTTGCGGATGATCCGCAACATGTCGGGGCTGTACTCCGTCAGCACGTTCCGGTTGTTTGCCTTCGGGTGTGGTGTCTTGGACAGCCACCAAATGCATTCGACAGCATCCTTAACGCGGATTTTGCGGACTGTGACCCATTCGGCTGGAGACGGAAGCTTGGCAGGGTTATACCAGTAAAATTCCTGAGCAAGATAGAATCGCAGGTCACGGCAGAGGCGAAGGAGAAGTTCGAAGTGGTAGAGAGATCGCGTGGGATGGCCGGGAGTCCAAGCGCCGCCAATGTCGATAACGAAGCTGCCATCATCAACGAGAATGCGATTCACTTGCTCGGCGAATGGCAGAAACCACGCGATGTACGCATCCTGGTTGGCATTGCCGTATTCCTTTTTGAAGTGAAGAGCATAGGGCGGAGAGGTGATGACCAGGTTCACGGAGCGCTCGGGAAGAGCAGACATCAAATGCAGCGAGTCCCCGAGGAATGCGCTGCCGAGTTTGGTTGAGTAGAACGGGTCAGGCGTCGGCTTCACCATGTTCAGACTGTACTAAAGGGATCCGAGCACGTCCAGAAGATCGGGCTTCCAGGGTCCGGACGGCTGGAATGGGACATGTTGCATGATCTTGATGAGATCTGGTGCGTCAGGTCGAGGCGTGAGGTCGCGAGTAGCGATGAAGAGGTACTCCCACTTCTTGGTGTGGTTGAACAGGCATACAGCCAAGATGTCGAACTCCGAGAATCGATAAGCTCGAGTCGGTGTACCATCCTTGCTGTTGCGCGTTTTCTGAAGCTCGGCTTTGTATCCAGGGACTGGTTTCGTGAACAGAACTTCACTTCTGATGTTCTTGCACTCAATGCGAAGAGTCTTGCCAGGGACGGTAATGAGGAAGTCAGGCTGGCCATCGATATCCTGCCACATGTAACTGTCGATCTCGCCCGCCAGGTGCAGTTGGGCGATGCGATGCTCGAGGAAATACTCCGCAAGCTTGCCCTTGACATCGATGATCGCGCGGAACCCTTTCTGGACCGCACTGAGGATGTCCCATGCGCTCGCGTTGAGCAGTACTTCGAGGGGATGCTTCTGGTTCATCGGCCCTCCCGATCTGAGGACAGGAGGCGGGAGGGAGGAACACCCAGAGCTTTTGCCAGGGAAGCGATGATTCGCAGAGTCGGATTTCGTTCACCGCGTTCAATGCCGCCAACGTAGGTCCAGTGCATGCGGCAACGTGCGGCGAGCTGTTCCTGGGTCCATCCGCGAGACTTGCGGAGTCGCCGGACGCGAAACCCAAAACTTCGTTGGAGCGAATCCATCAATCTCAGCAGACATGGACATATACGATAAGTCTAGAGACTATAAGTATTATGTATCCGTGGGGCGGAATTGGAGGTAGACAGCGTCTGTGACTTTGGGGACGCGGCAGGGTCTCAGGGGACGGTGCCGATGGCGTGGGGGTTTGGGGTGGGGTATAGTGGCGGGGGTTGCTGGCGGACAAATCGGGGGGAGCATTCTTTGGAGAGGTCGATCATGAGGAAACAATCGCGACGTGTGTTTCTTAAGGGGATCGGCGTGGGTGTTGGGGCAGTGGTGGCGGGGCCTACGATTGTGCGGGCGCAGGCGTTGGGGCTAGGGGGGAGTGTGTCGGCGAGTGAGAGAATTGCGATGGGGATCATTGGGTATGGCGGGAGGGGGACCGATGTGATGGGGCATTTTTTGAATGAGAAAGATGTGCAGTGGCGGGCGGTGTGCGATACGCGGAAGCAGCGGCAGGCGGCGGGGAAGACGGTGGTGGATAAGAAGTATGGGAACGCGGATTGCGCGATGTACACCGATCTGAGGGAAATGGTCGGGAGGAAAGATATTGATGCGGTGTTGATCGCGACGGGCTGCCATTGGCATGCGTTGGCGACGATATTGGCGGCGAAGGAGGGGAAGGATGTTTATTGTGAGAAGCCGATGTCGCTGACGGTGGCCGAGGGGCGGGCGGTGGTGGAGACCTGCAAGCGGTATGGGACGATCTACCAGGCGGGGCATCAGCGGCGGTCGGTGGATTCGTTCCGGTTTATGGCGGAGGTGGTGAGGAAGGGGATGATCGGGCAGTTGAAGACGGCGTTGTGTACGGTGTGGGAGAATCCGGCGTTGAGGCCTGAGGGGCCACGGGCGGTGCCGGCGGGGTTTGATTATGAGATGTGGCTGGGGTGTCGGCCTTGGCATCCGTATACGGAGGCGCGGGTGAGGGGGTGGGCGTATTTCTGGGATACCGGAGGGGGGATGATGTTGGATATGGGGGTGCACTGGACGGACATGGTGCAGTTTGTGCGGCAGATGGATGATACGGGGCCTGTGGAGTATGAGGGGGAGGGTGTGTTTGATCCGACGGCGTTCAGCGACGTGCCGGTTACGGGCGAGTATCGGGCGAAGTATGCGGACGGGGCGACGCTGATTATGAGGGAGAGCGGGCCATTCGAGGATCGGCATATTCGGTTTGAGGGGACGGAGGGGTGGATTTCGTTGATGGATAGCACGAATGCGGTGACGGCGTCGCCAAGCTCGATTTTGAAGATGAGGAGCATTTCGGCCAAGGGCTGGGGAGATGCGGGGGATCATGTGCGGAACTTTTTGGATGGGGTGAAGACGCGGAATCCGATGACGACGTGTTATCCGGAGTCGGCGCACCGTGCGACGGCGATCGGGCATTTGGGGAATATTGCGTTGCGGCTGGGGCGGAAGGTGAAGTTTGAGCCGAAGACGGAGATGTGCGTGGGGGATGATGAGGCGCAGCGGATGCTGTCGCGGGCGATGCGAGCGCCGTGGCATCTGTAATGCGTGCGGCCACGAATAACACGAATGAACACCCATTGGTTTGGCGAGGGAATATGAAATACGCAAAAGAGCTGACAGCAGTGGTGATCGGGGTGGTGGTGATGAGTGCGGCGGCGTTTGGGGCGGTGACGACGGCGGAGATTGAGAAGGCGGTGGCGGGGATTGCGACTTATGACGTGGGGAAGGTGAGGGGGCCGTTGACGGAGATGGAACGGGTAGTCCGGGAAGCGGGCGACGCGGCGGCGCGCGCGCAGATTGAGGGGCAGTTGGTGAAGCTGCTGGAAGGAGCCGGGGCGACTCTGGAGGGGAGGAATGTCGCTTGCGAGATCTTGGCAAGGATTGGAGGGGATGCATCGGTGCCGGTGTTGAGCAAGATGCTGGGGGATGCGAAGACGGTGGATATGGCGTGTCTGGCGCTGGGGGCGAATCCGAGCGCGGCGGCAGGGAAGGCGCTGCGCGATGCGGTCGGGACGGCCAAGGGCAAGGGATTGGTGGCGATTGTGAGCGTGTTGGGGGATCGGAAGGACGCGGCGAGCGTGGGGATAATGGCGAAGATGATTGTGGGGGAGGATGCGATGGTGGCGGAGGCGGCGATCAGCGCGATGGGGAGGATCGGATCGGCGGAGGCCGCGGAGGAGTTGGGGAAGGTCCGCAAGAGCGGGGATACCAGGCGCAGAGAGGTCGTCAGCGGAGCGTATTTGCAGTGCGCGATTGCGTTGGCCAGGGCGGGAAAGAAGGCGGAGGGAGTGGCGATTTGCAGGGAACTGCTTGGGGAGGGTGAATCGGCGCTGTGCAAGCGCGGGGCGTTGGCGGCGATGATCAACATGAGCGGGGCGGAGGCGGTGCCGATGATTCTGGGGGCGATGGCGGGGAATGACCGGGTGATGCAGGCGACGGCGATTGCGCAGATCCGGATGGTGGAAGGGCGGGAGGTGACGGAGCGGTTTGCGAATGAGCTGGGGAAGGTTTCGGATGAGCTGAAGGTGCTGTTGATCGGGGCGTTGGATGATCGGGGTGATGCGGCGGCGAGAGGGGCGATCGTGGCGGCGGCGGGGAACGAGAATGCGGCGGTGAGGGTGGCGGCGATTCGGGCGCTTGGGCGGTTGGGGGATTGGTCGAGCGTGGCGGTGCTGGCGAAGGCGGCCACGGAGGGAAGGAACGAGGCCGAGCGCCGGGCGGGGTTGCTGGCGCTGCGGAGAGTGGGTGGCGAAGGCGTGGAGGTGGGGATTGTGGAGGCGATGAAAGGGGCGAAGGGTGAGGCGAAGGCGCAGTTGATTGAGGTCTTGAGCGATCGGGGTGCGAAGGGTGCGGTGGCGGCGCTGTTGAATGAGGCGAAGCGTGGGGAAGCGCGCGGGGCGGCGCTGAAGGCGCTGGGGCAGTTGGCGAGCGTTGATGCGCTGCCGGCGATGGTGGAATTGGTGGTGAAGATGCAGGGGGATGACGGGCGGGCGGAGGCGGAGGGGGCGGTGGTGGCGGTGTGCAAGAAGCAGGTGGATGTGGAGAAGCGGGCGGATTTGGTGTTGGGGGCGATGGGTGGGGCGAAGGGGACGGCGAAGGCGTCGTTGATCCGGGTGTTGAGGGGCGTTGGGAATGGGAAGGCGTTTGAGGCGGTGAAGGGGAGTCTGAATGATGCGGATGAGGTGGTGAAGGGGGCGGCAGTGCGGGCGATGGCGGATTGGGCGGATGGGCGGGCGACGGCGGTGTTGTTGGAGATCTGCCGGACGACCGGGAATGAGACCTATCGGATTGTGGCGTTGCGGGGCGCGGTGAGGTTGTTGAGAGTGGAGGGTGGGCAGCCGACGGCGGGGACGGTAAAGGCGTATGCGGATCTGATGGCAGCGGCCAAGAGGGCGGAGGAGAAGAAGCTGGTGCTGGGGGGATTGACGGGATTGGCGCATCCGGCGGCGCTGACGCTGGCGGAGGCGTGCATGAGCGATCCGGCGGTGAGCGCGGAGGCGGCGGTGGCGATGGTGAATGTGGCGGATGCGATCAAGGGGGCGTATCGGGAGGAAGTGGCGGCGGCGATGAAGAAGCTGGCGGGGGTGACGAAAGAGGAGAACATCAAGCGGCAGGCGGGGGAGGTGCTGGCGTATATTGAGAAGGTTGGGGATTATGTGACGGCATGGCAGGCGTGCGGGCCGTTTGCGGAGGCGGGGAAGAATAACGCGCAGTTATTTGATATTGAGTTTGGGATGGAGAAAGTGGAGTGGCGGGTGTTGGCGGCGGGGGCGGATTCGGCGCGGCCGATGGTGATGAGTTTGACGGCGATCTACCCGGGCGAGCATCGGGTGGCGTATGTGCGGACGAATGTGTGGTCGGAGAAAGACCAGGAGGCGAGGATTGAGTTGGGGGTGGATGATGCGGCGAAGGTGTGGCTGAATGGGAAGGTGGTGCTGGGGAACAACACGGCGGGGGCGTGTGTGCCGGGGGCGCAGAAGGTGGATGTGGTATTGAAGAAGGGGTGGAATGCGCTACAGATAAAAGTGGTGCAGGCGACGGGGCCGTTTGAGTTCTGTGTGCGGTTGTGCAAGAGAGATGGGGGAAAACTGGAGGGGATTCGGGTGGATTGTTCGGCGGAGGATGGGAAGGGCGAAGCGTTGTTTGATGGCAAGACGTTTGAGGGGTGGCAAGGGCCGATGGAGGTGTTTCGGATTGAGGAGGGGGCGATTGTGGGCGGGTCGATGAAGGGGCCGGTGAAGCAGAATGAGTTCTTGACGGCGAAGAAAGAGTATGGGGATTTTGAGTTGCGGTTGAAGTTCAAGTGCATTGGGAAGGGAGTGAATGCGGGGATTCAGATTCGTAGCCGGCGGGTTGCGAATGGAAATGAGATGATTGGGTACCAGGCGGATCTGGGGGATGGGTATTGGGGGTGCTTGTACGATGAGTCGCGGCGGAACCGGGTGCTGGCGACGGCGAATGCGGCGGAAGTGAAGAAGGTGTTGAAGGTGGAGGAGTGGAACGAGTATGTGATCCGGTGCGAGGGGAAGCGGATTCGGCTGTCGATCAATGGATTGCAGACGGTGGATTATGTGGAGGCGGACGAGAAGATCGAGCTGCGGGGGCTGATTGGGTTGCAGATTCATGGGGGCGGGCCGAGCGAGGCGTGGTATAAGGATATTGGGATCGAGGAACTGCCGGCGGGTCGGTGATCGGCATGGGATGACGATCGAGAATGTCGGGAAAAAACAAAGAATGGGCTTGATTTTTGGGGAGGCGTTGCTATGCTTGATTTGTCGGCGGTATTCTCCGAAGAAGGTTCCCCCCGCCTTCTTCAACCGCCGACTTTTTTTGCGCGCCTGTTTTGGGGGGTAGTTTGGGGGAGTTGGGCTTGTGGCGGGGGCGTGCAAGTCGTAGGCTTGGGGGCGTTGCTGTCAAGGAGTTACAAACGTGCTAGCGGAACTGGAAGGCGACTTCCGTAAGGTCGTGCCGCGGGTGGATTTTTGTTCGCTGCGGTTTTTTCACAGTCGAGAGGAAGTGCTGTCGGTTCGGCAGGACGTGCCGGAGCCGATCGTGCGCAATGAGGATATGGGGGTGATGCTCACGGTGATGAACAAGGGGGGTATGGGATACGCGGCGACGAGCGATCTGAGCGTGGCGGGGCTGAAGGCGGCGGTGGATCAGGCGAAGCTCTGGGCGGGGCGGACGGAGGGGCGGAGCGTGGTCGATTTCCGCAAGGTGCCGATGCCGGAGCCACGGGGGGAATATGCGGGGCCGAACGGGCGGGCGTGGGAGTCGCTGGGGCTGGGGCAGAAGTTTGAGCTCTTGATGACGCAGTCGAAGCGGCTGAAACGGGGGGAGCCGATTGTGGACTGGGCGGCGTCGGTGTGGCACAGCGATATCGAGTTGCTGTACCTGACGGCGGGTGGGGGACGGGTGTATCAGCAGTTCCACCTGACGGGGCCGGGGCTGCGGGCGACGGCCAGCGCCGGGGCGGAGGCGCAGACGCGGACGTTTGGGGCGGGGGCGCTCTGCCAGCAGGGCGGGCTGGAAGTATTGGAGCGCTTTGGGTTTAAAGATGCTGCGGAGCAGGTCGCCGAGGAGGCGATGCAGCTATTGGCGGCGGAAAATTGCCCGAGCGGGAAGATGGATCTGCTGCTCGGGCCAGATCAGATGGTGTTGCAGATCCATGAATCGATCGGACATCCGACGGAACTGGATCGGATACTGGGCGATGAGCGGAATTATGCGGGGACCAGTTTTGTGACGCTGGATATGCTGGGCAGCTATCCGTATGGATCGCCACTTCTGAATGTGACGTATGATCCGTCGCGAAGGGAGCAACTCGCAAGCTATGGATACGATGATGATGGATTGAAGGCGGAGAAGACGTACATTATTCGCAATGGAATATTGCAGTGTGCGATGGGGGCGACGATTTCGCAGGCGAGGACGGGGTTGCGGGGGGTTGCGAACAGCCGATCGGATACGTGGAATCGGCCGCCGATTGACCGTATGGCGAACTTGAATGTCGAGGCTGGAACGAGTTCGGTGGAGGAGATGATTTCGGAGACCAAACGGGGGGTGTACATGAAAACGAACAATTCGTGGTCGATCGATGATAGCCGGAATAAGTTTCAGTTCGGGTGCGAATGGGGGCGGTTGATTGAGGATGGGAAGTTGACGCGGGTGGTGAAGAATCCGAATTACCGCGGGATTTCGGCTAACTTCTGGCGGAATCTGAAGAGGGTGGGGAATGAAGGGACGGTGATGGTGATGGGAACGCCGAACTGCGGGAAGGGCGAGCCGAACCAGATCATGTATGTGGCGCATGCGAGCCCGGCGTGTTTGTTTGCGGATGTGGATGTGTTGGGCGGAGCATGATGGGGAAACGATGAATGATAAACGATGACTCCGATTCAAGTTATGGCAGGAGATTGGCGATGCGAGAGGCATTCTATAAGTTGGTGGATGAGGTGACGGGGCGGCTAAGGGGGGCGGAGGTGCTGTTGGCGGGGTTCTCGGGGGAGGAGAGCGATTTTGTCCGGTTTAATAAGTCGCTGGTTCGGCAGGCGGGGCATGTGCAGCAGCGAAGGCTAACTCTAGAGCTGATCGATGGTAATCGGCATGTGGCGGGGATGGTGACGCTGACGGGGGAGGCGGGGGAAGACCAGGGACGGGCGGCGCGGTTGTTGGAGGGGTTGAGGGAGGCGATTCGGAGTGTGCCGGAAGATCCGTATCTGCTTTATAATACTGAGCCTAGGAATACGGAGCAGGGGAAGGAAAGCCGGTTGCCGGGGAGTGGGGAGATGGTGGAGGCGGTGCTGGGGGCGGGACGAGGGTTGGACTTGGTGGGGATACTGGCCAGCGGGGGGATTTACGGCGGGTTTGGGAATTCGTTGGGGCAACGTAACTGGTTTGATACGCATAGTTTCCATCTGGATTGGTGTTTTTACCACGCGAAGGACAAGGCGGTGAAGACCAGCTATGCGGGGTTCGAGTGGGACGGGGCGGGGTTTGGGCGGAAGGTGGCGGAGGCGAAGGAGCAGTTGGGGGTGCTGGCGATCGAGGCGAAGACGATTGAGCCGGGGGAGTATCGGGTGTATTTGGCGCCGGCGGCGATGAATGAGGTGATGCAAACGCTGGGCTGGGTAGGGTTTGGATTGAAGGCCGTGCGGACGAAGACGACGAGCTTGCTCAAGATGGTTGAGGAGGGGCGGACGTTGTCCGAGAAGGTGACGTTGCGGGAGAACACGGCCGAGGGGTTGGCGGCTAACTTCTTTAGCGGCGGGTTCTTGAAGCCTGGGGCGGTGACGTTGATCGAGAGGGGGAAGTTTGGGGAGGCGCTGGCGAGTCCGCGGTCGGCGAAGGAGTATGGGGTTCGGCCAAACGGGAATGAGTTTCCGGAGTCGTTGGATATGGCGGGCGGGGATATCGCGGCGGATGAGGTGCTGAATAAGCTGGGGACGGGGGTGTATGTAAATCGTTTGTGGTATTTGAATTACTCGGATCGGCCGGCGTGCCGGATGACGGGGATGACGCGGTTTGCGACGTTTTGGGTGGAAGGTGGGCGGATCGTGGCGCCGCTGAATGTGATGCGGTTTGACGAGACAATTTACCGGATGCTGGGTGCGAATCTGGTTGGGTTGACGGCGGAGCGGGATCTGTTGCCTAGCGAGAGCACGTATAAGGAGCGATCGACGAGTTCGTCGCGGTTGCCGGGGGCGCTGGTGGAGCGGTTTGCGTTTACGCTGTGAGGACCCCCGGCGGCAGCCTGTCAATGAGTTGGTGACTGTCCCCCCCGCACGCTCCGGCCGGTCGGTCGGCCGAAGAAGGCGAAGCGGGAGGAATGAAATGCCTTCTGACCCTTTTTTACCCAGCTCAACTGGCAACTACCTCAAAACATATACACCGTCTTATGCGTTTTCATCCCCGCCCTCAAAAACCCCATCATCTCCCCATACCTCATCTTCCCCGGCACAAACACGCACACGCTCATCGAAAACCGATCGCTCTTCTCCGTCAAAACCTTCGCCACCTCTTCCCCGCTCTTCACCTTAAACGTCAAATCCCCCATCCCCCGATTATCATCAATCTCATCCGCCGGCAATATCAGTGTTCCGTCCTTTCCACCCTCCAAATGCAGTTCCCAAGGCCGCCCCAACCTGTTTTTCCTTTCCCGCCAATCCTCCCTCGGAAAAAACGCCCGACAAAACAACTCCCCGTCCGCCGGCCCTTCAATCCGAATCCCCTCCTCCCCCTCGACCGCCATCAGCAACTTATACAACTCCCTCACCTGCTCGACCGTCATCCGCTCATCCACCGACACCGCCACAAACGGGTCCCGTCCCCCCTCGATCAGCGTATTACACGCCGCCAACACATGCACCAAGGTAGGCCCCTGATTCACCTTCCTTCCCGCCGCATCCTTCAACACAAACTCGACTCCCCTCGCCCCGATCTCCGCCCTCAAGCTCAAATCCACCACCCTCACCCTCGCATCCTTATACTCCGGCTCCAACACAATCTGCACCCCCTGCCCCGCCGCAAACCGATACGCCGGATTCAGCTTCTGCGACCCATACACCTCGCCCTGGATCGCCTGCCTCGGCACATCCATGACCGCCGGCCGACAATTGAAATTTGCCGCGATCGCCCGCGGGTCCACCACATCGGCTGCGTACCGCTGCTTTCCCCCCTCCTCCTCCGGCTTGATCCAGAACGACCCCGTAAACACCAACCCGGTCTTCGCAAGCGCCTTGCCCGTCCTGGCATCAATGACCAACTCCTCCGCCCTCACCCGCTGCAACCCCGCCTTCCCCGCCTGCTCCCACTCCACCGTCATCAACACGCGCTCCCCTTTCGGCCAAAACTGATTGGCCGCAAAATTCACCGCCCGCCCCCCCTTCATCCCAATAAACTCCAACGCCCGATGCACATCGCTCGGCTTTACAAACCCCACCACCATCGCCTCATATTCCTTCCCGCTATCCGGCGGAATCACAAAGAACTCCACCGGATCTCCATGCCCAACCCCGGTCGCCTTTCCCCAGATCCTCACCTGCTTGCTCTTCCGATCCGCCACCAACCCAGGCAGCACGCACACATCCGCATTCCCCTTATGCTTCGCCAGATTCGCGTCATACGCCTTCTTGGCCTCTTCCGCCGCCTTGTCGTCTGCCGCCGTCTGCCCCCTCGCCGGCGGCAACTCACCAAACTGCCCCCACGCCACCCCGCCCAGCATGACCAACACCACAACCACCCCCACGCCCCAAGGCAAGGGCGCTCGTACCCCTCGCCAGCCACGGAATTCCTGACCCATCATTGCACCGCCTCTATGTCCCTCTGCTTGCCAACAAACACAGCCATGCTCCAACCTCCTCCCCGTATTATATTAAGCGCAACCCCCGTTTGTTGCCTGCGCATGCCCCCAGTGCCCAACCCCTTCACCCCCCTTCTCCAGAAACCCATCTTCTGTCGCCCCCAGCCCCCTGGCGTAACGATAAATCCTACGGATTGCCATCCGTGGGTTCCTCGCCACATCTTCTGCTGGATTTTACTTGACCATACCCCCATTTGCGGTATATCTTCTCAGAGCAGATCTCACTCATTTCTGAGGTCTTTTGTGATTAGACGCACGTCGGTTCCTGATCTGGAGTATTGACATCGCCAGGGCATCGCATAAGGCGAAAGCTGCCGCAATCCGGTAAACTTGCGCCCATGCGTCTGCTAGCCCCGGCCAAGATTAACCTGTACCTGCGCGTGGGCCACCCACGCGACGATGGTTTCCATCCGCTCGTATCCTGGATGGCAACCGTTGCGCTCTTTGACATTCTAACGATCAATCGCGTTTGTGGGCGGGGCGTCACGCTCTCCTGCGATATGCCCGATCTGCCTTGCGATGCCGGCAACCTGGTCATCCGTGCTGCCGCCGCTCTGGCCGACTCGTTGGCAAAGTTCGAGGCGTCCGCCGCTACTCCCGATTCTGGGCTGTCTATCCACCTCCAAAAGCGCATCCCGCTTGGCGCCGGACTCGGAGGCGGCAGCTCCGATGCTGCACGAACCCTCCAGGCCCTCAATCAGCTCTTTTCGCTCCACTGCTCCGCTCAGCAACTCGCCGCCCTCTCAGCCTCCCTTGGCAGCGACCTGCCCTTCTTTTTCTTTTCGCCCAGCGCGATTTGTCGAGGGCGAGGCGAGCTGGTAGAACCAATCTCTCCGCCCCAGTCTCGCTTCGCCCTGCTCCTGCTGCCGCACACGCATCTGCCGACCCCGGCCGTCTATCGCCGCTTCGACGAGATGCGCCTCGGCTCCGATCTGGCGCCCCACCACGAGCCTCCCTGGCACCTTTGGACTCACCTCTCCGCACCCGCCCTGCTCGACGCGCTGGTCAACGATCTCGAACCAGCCGCCTTCGCGATCTCGCCCCCGCTGGCCGCACTTCACGCTGGCGCTCAGCAATGGCTCCAACGCCCCGTCCGCATGAGCGGCAGTGGAAGCAGCCTGTTTAGCCTTTTCGACGGCGAAACCGAAGCCGCCGAAGCCGCGTCCGTCGTAACGCAAAGACTGTCCGTAAAATCGGTTGCAGTCGAGGTCGCCCCAACCCTCACAGACGACCTCAACCTTTGCAGCAGGGACCTATAATATTGCCGTAGGTCTGCCGTTATACTGGTGCCGGCAAGCTCGTGAGGACTTGCCCAAGGCCCGGGCAGTGGCCTGCTGATGGTTTGTATTTTCTGTCGATCCGCTCGTCTAACACTCATATCTGCGAGCGCCTTGGCAGCAGTGTTTAGCATCTCTGGTGTCTCTCAACTTGAAGGGGCTCGCCATGCAGCTCACGGAAGTGCGCGTCAAGCTTTGTGATGGACAAGCCGGCCGCCTTAAGGCCTTTTGTTCTCTCACCTTCGATCATGCCTTCGTCATCCGCGACGTCAAACTCATCGAAGGCAACGAAGGCCTTTTCCTCGCCATGCCCGCCCGCAAACTCTGCGACCACTGTGCGCGTTGCGGCGAGAAGAACCACCTCCGCGCCCGCTATTGTTCCAATTGCGGACTCCGTTTGGACGAATCCCGCTTCCTCCGCTTCCAGAACGGCAACGGCCAGTCCCGCCTCAAACTCCACGCCGACATCGCACACCCGATCAACGCCGGCTGCCGACACGAAATCGAATCGAACGTCGTCTTCGCCTACCACCAGGAAGTCGAAAGAAGCAAGCAGCCAGGCTATATCACCCCCAATCTTGACGGCGAAGACATGGACTTCTATGATTTAACCAGTTCGCATCTTGGTGAGGCGACAAGTAACAAAATGGGCCTTCGCCCAACAGGAACCGCGCATTAGGAAACAATGAACGCAGAACGATGAACGATGAGCCGGCCGTATTCTGACTCATCCTTCATTGTTCCTCGTTCCGTGTTTGAGATATATGGCTCTATCTTCTCGACTTACGGTGGTCGTATGATAGGCCGGCACCGCGATCGGTAACCCGTCGCAACATCGGCTCTTCCGCCGATCCCCATGCGGCTCTTACCCCCCGCGACCGGCCCACCCCACCGCCCCGGCCGCGGACTACCGTTCGCTTCTTGTTCCAGGTTTAAATTGAACATACCAAGGGATGCCGATATATTCGCATGCCCCTATTTGCTAAGAGGTAACAGCCATGACCGTGCTCCAGTCCGCAACTTCGGCCCCCGCCCGCGACGGCAAACCCCGCTACAAGGGCAAGCCGGGCGGCCAAATCTTCCACGAAATGCTCATCCAACAACACAAAGTCGAAGTCATTTTCGGCTACCCAGGCGGCGCCATCCTCCCCGTCTTCGACCACCTCTATAAGTCCCCCGCGAAATTCATCCTCAACCGCCACGAGCAAGGCTCCGGCCATTGCGCCGACGGGTACGCCCGCGCCACCGGAAAACCCGGTGTCTGCGTCGTCACCTCCGGCCCAGGCGCTACCAATACCATCACCCCCCTCGCCACTGCCCTGATGGACTCGATCCCCATGGTCGTCTTCTCCGGCCAGGTCGCGACCTCCGTCATCGGAAACGACGCCTTCCAGGAAGCCGACATCACCGGCATCTCCCGCCCCTGCACCAAGTGGAACTACCTCGTCAAAGACGTCCGCGAACTCCCCCGCCTCATCAACGAAGCCTTCATGGTGGCCACCTCCGGCCGACCCGGCCCCGTCCTCATCGACCTCCCCAAAGACGTCTCCACCGCCATCTGCCCCGACGAAGTTGACGACACCCCCCGCCCTCACATCCTCAAACGCAAGTCCGCCTATTCCACCGCCGGACACTCCCGCCAAGTCCAGGAGGCCGCCGAACTCATCAACCGCTCCTCCCGACCCCTCTTCTACGTCGGCGGCGGCGTCATCATCGCCGGCGCCCACGAAGCCCTCCGCAAAATCGCCGAAAAAGGCAACATCCCCTGCACCACCACCCTTCTCGGCCTCGGCGCTTTCGACGAAAAAAGCCCCCTCGCCCTCTACATGCTCGGCATGCACGGCTCCGCCTTCGCCAACTACGCCGTCCAGGAATGCGATTGCCTCATCGCCGTCGGCGCCCGCTTCGACGACCGCGTCACCGGAAACCTCGCCGCCTTCGCCCCAAGAGCCAAGATCATCCACGTCGATATCGACCCCTCCTCCATCTCCAAGAACGTCGATGTCGATATCCCCGTCGTCGGCGATGCCCGACTCTCCCTCGAAGCCATGCTCCCCTTCATCGAGCACCGCGACCACCACGATTGGCTCGCCCAGATCAACGCCTGGAAAAAACGCTACCCGTTCCGCTACCTCGACGACTCCCCCAATGCCAAACCTCAGTACGTCATCGACGAGATCTACCGCCAGACCGGCGGCGACGCCATCATCGCAACCGGCGTCGGCCAACACCAGATGTGGGCCGCCCAGTTCTTCCGCTGGCGATACCCCCGCCAAATGATCACCTCCGGCGGCCTCGGTACCATGGGCTTCGGCCTACCCGCCGCCATGGGCGCCGCACTCGGCTGCCCCGGCAAGCTCGTCATCGACATCGACGGCGACGCCTCCTTCTGCATGACCATGTTCGAAATGCCCACCATCGCCGAATACAACATCCCCGTCAAAATCGCCATCCTCAACAATAACTTCATGGGCATGGTCAAGCAGTGGCAAGACCTCTTCTACGGCAAACGCTACTCCCACACCGCCATGAAAAACCCCAATTTCGCCCTGCTCGCCGAAGCCCACGGCATCCGCGGAATCACCTGCAACCGTAAGGAAGACGTCCCCACCACCATCGCCGAAATGCTCAAACATGATGGCCCCATCCTCGTCGATTTCTTCGTCGAACCCAACGAACACGTCTACCCCATGGTCCCCTCCGGAAAAGGCCTCCATGAAATGGAAATGGGCACCCTCGCGTGATCCATACCTCACCTCGCACTCTCCCAGGGACGGCTTCCCCGCCGTCCCTTTCTCATTCGCCACCCCCTCGGCTCATCCCCTGCTCCAATTCCACATGATGTTCTCAAAGTTTTGACGGTACACGACTTCCTTTCTCCGCCAGAACGGAAACAACCACCGCCTAATTGTGCCGACCTTCGCCCACCCGTCATTGGTGCGGCCTTCCAGCGTCCAGCAATAGCAGGTTTTTCCTCGCCGGGAGATCACGAGCTTTGCTTCGGCGCTCAGCCCATAGGCAAAGCACATCAATGCACCGGTCTCGTCTTCGAAATGCTCGTGCCAGCCCTCATCATACCCCACAACGTACTTTCCCCGTTCCTCCCTCAACCAGACGCAGAACCCTCTCGCCGATGGCGCCTCTACCGTGATGGTATTGGCCTCAACTCGATACTTGAGGTTCGGGTACTTCTGTAGTCGTTCGACGATCTTCTCGATTGTAGTCATCGGCATAGTCTCAGCATCCTCCCCCCCTTCCTCATTCATAATTCATCGTTCATCGTTTCCGAGAATTCTCCGCATCACCCCCATCATCTCCACCGCCGCCTCCGCCGCCTGTTCCCCCACATGCCCATGCTTCCCCCCGCACCGATCCCACGCCTGCTCCTCATTATTCGTCGTCAACACCCCGAATATCACCGGCAGCATCTCCTCCCGCGAAACCTCCGCCACCCCTCTGGCACACTCCCCGGCCACCAAATCAAAATGTGGCGTCTCCCCCCGAATCACCGCCCCCAGACAGATCACCGCCCCAAACTTCTTTGTCCTTGCCATCGCCTTCGCCACCAGCGGAATCTCAAACGCCCCCGGCACCCGCTCCACCTCCACCCGCTTGCCCCCCACCCCCAGCTTCCGCAACTTCTTCAAACACCCCTCCAGCAGCGCATCCACCACTTTCGCATTAAACCGCGCCGCCACAATCCCCACCCGCACATCCTTGGCAACTCTCCCCGCCACGAATCTCGGCACTTGTCTGCTCATCCCACAAACTTACCCGCAACGCCGCCCCATCTCCAGTCACCGCCGCCTCCGCCCCCGAAAAACCTCGGGAAAACCCAAATAAAAGAGGTGGCGTGGACCTCTCGGCTTTCCACGCCACCCAGGGAAGGAGGATTGTGTGTAGTACCTATGTCATTATACGAAGCGCAGTCTTTAGAGTTCTACCGCCACGCAAAATCTGTTGCCTTCCGGCAAGAAAGCAACTGATCCTCTGAGTGCCTGTCCGGTAAAGTCGCCAGTGGCCTGGATCGCCAACCCGTCGCTGGCGGCAAGCGAAGCCATCAACCGAACCCCGGACGGACAACATCCGTTACATCGGCAGATTGGGCGGACGGTTTAAGGTTTCGGTGGGTAATCCTGGCGTTTAATTTGCGAGCGGAGCAGGAGGCCTGAAGGTTGCAATCGGCCGGATTCTGCAGGATGCTATCGGACGTGCACTGGGTTACGAGCGGGGTCCGTTTCCGCGAGGAGCAACCATGGCCAAGATCAACGTGGCGCTGCAGCTTTATACCGTCCGGGAACCGTTGAAGAACGATTTCGCGGGGACGATTCAGCAGGTGGCGAAAATCGGGTATCGCGCCATCGAAGCCGGGGCGGCGGGCGACCTGAACAAGGCCAAGGCGGATCGAAAGCTCTACGATGATGTGGGCCTGAAGGTAAGCGGGTGCATGCCGGCGATTGATCTGCTGGAGAAAGACCTTGGCAAGGTGCTGGACGAAGCGGAGATACTGGGGACGAAGAATGTGATCGTGCCCTGGATGCCGGAAGAACGGCGAAAGGATGCGGCCGGGTGGAAGGCGTGCGCGGCGACGATGGAGAAACTGGGAGCGGGGTGCCAAAACCGGGGGTTTGAGTTCGCGTATCACAATCACAGCTTCGAGTTCGCGAAATTCGATGGAAAGAGGGGGATGGATATCTTTTATGAGAACTGCGATCCGAAGCTGGTGCGGGCCGAGGTGGACACCTATTGGGTGAAGCATGGCGGGGTCGATGTGGTTCCCTATTTGCGCCAGTTGGGGAAACGGATCTTGATTGTGCATTTGAAGGACATGCTGGCGGGGCCGGAGCGGCGGTTCGCGGCCGTCGGGACCGGAACGATCGATTTCGCCGGGGTATTGGCGGCAGCGGAAAAGTATGAGGTGAAATGGGGAGTGGTCGAGCAGGATCAGTGCTACGACCTGCCACCCATCGAGGCCGCGAAGTTCAGTCTGGAGTATTTGCGGAAATTGGGAGCGGAATAGCCGGCCAACCCAACCGCCGTTGTCCGTGAATCCGCTCACCGCCGCCAGAACGACCAAGGGAACGCGCGACCCTGTTCACGACCTCGCTCGTCGCTGAAGATTGATCGCCACGCCATTGACGGGTATGACTACGTTCTCTGTCAGGAAGCAAAGTATCTGCCACCGCCGGAGCGGATGGGAGTTTGGAAATCATCGCTTGTCAGGGAGATCTTCATGAAGCAGGCTCATGTGTTTGTCATTGGCGCCGCGGTTATTCTGCTGGCAAGCCTGGTGACGCGGGCGGAGGTGAAGATAACCGTCGATCATAACGCCGGCAACCAGGCGACGGCTGGGTTCAAGTTCAAGAACGTCCCGTCGCCATCCAAGGACGACGCGGCCAGCAAAGCAAAGTTCACGATCGTGGACGGCGCCAGGGACCGCAACGGTGGCGCCTTGGATCAGCTCAACGACGGCAAGATCCCCACCGAAGAGGACCAGCCGGAAGATAATTTCTTCTTCAACGCGGGCTCGGACGGTGGGCGGCTTGTGGTGGACTTGCGCAGCGTGATCGGCATCAAGCAGATCAATACCTATTCGTGGCACCCCAACACGCGCGGGCCACAGGTCTATAAGCTGTATGGCAGCGATGGAACGGGCGAAGGTTTTAACGCCAGTCCCAAGAACCAGACGGACCCCGAAAAGTACGCCTGGAAGCTGATTGCCCAGGTCGATACCCGCCCAAAGGACGGCCAACCCGGTGGACAGTACGGCGTGAGCATTTCCGACACCGCCGGCGTCGTCGGTAAGTATCGGTATCTCCTGTTTGACGTCGCACGCACCGAAGACGCCGATGATTTCGGCCATACCTTCTACAGCGAGATCGATGCGATCGACGCAGCCGCGCAGGCGGCGCCAGCGGCGGCGGTGGCCGCACCGGCGACCGGAGCCGCTGTCGCGCTGGCCAAGGCCGGGGACTATGAGATCGTCATCAACTACTCGGAGATGCCGGAGTTGAAGGACTGGATCGAAACCAAGCTGAAACCAACGCTCGAAGAATGGTATCCGATCATCGTAAAGGCCCTGCCCAGCGAGGGATATACGGCTCCGCAGCGGTTTACGGTGACCTTCAGGAAGGACATGAGGGGTGTGGCGGCGACCGCCGGCACCCGGATCATCTGCGCCGGCGACTGGTTCAAGAAGAACCTGAATGGCGAAGCGGCTGGAGCGGTGGTGCACGAGCTGGTGCATGTCGCCCAGCAATATCGCAGCAGGGGCAATCCGGGGTGGCTGGCGGAAGGCGTCGCCGACTATATCCGCTGGTTCAACTACGAGCCACAACCGACAGGGACACGCCCCAATCCGGCCCGGTCGAAGTACACCGACAGCTATCGCATTACGGCAGGGTTCTTGAACTACATCGTCCGGAACGTCGACAAAGACATCGTCTTACAGATGAACACCGCCATGCGACAAGGCAAGTACAACCCGGAACTGTGGAAGCAATACACTGGCAAGACCGTCGATGAGCTGTGGGATGACTACCTCAAGGCCGTACAGAAGCAGTGATTGGGTCGGGGATTAGAACTGCTCCGACTATTGTGTTGCCACGGCCTCGGTCCAGGGGTATTGTGGATTCCCATGGGAGCACGTCTATGAAATCCAGAATTGCTTTGGTGGCGTTGGCATTGTGGCTGGGCGCTCTGCCTGCGATCGTGCGGGCGCAGATACGCGTCGGGGACAAGCCCAAGCTCCAGGCCAAGGCGGTTGACGGCACGCCGATCAGCCTGGAGGCCTTCGCCGGCAAAATGGTCCTCATCGATTTCTGGGCGACATGGTGCGGGCCGTGCATGGCCGAGGCCGAGCACATGGTCGCCATCCACCGCCAATACGCGCAGAAGGGGTTGTGCATCATCGGCGTGAGCTTGGACCGGACTGAAGCGGCCATGGTTCGCGTGGCCAGGGACAAGGGCTTTGTCTGGCCGCAGATCTACAACCCCGCCACAGGGGGCGAGATCTCCAAGCAGTTCGGGGTGAACGCTATTCCACGAACGTTTCTGATCGGGCCTGACGGAGAGGTGTTATGGGAGGGGCATCCCGCATCGCTCGATGCCGTGCTGGCCGACGCCTTCAAAAAACATCCGCCACGGCTCCTGGATGCCGAAGTGCTGGCGGCGGCAACCGAGGCCTTGGGCAAAGCCGAGGCGGCCGCCGCGGATGGCAAGCCCGCGGATGCGATTCGCCTCTTCGCGAAACTGCCCGCCGACGCCCGAAACGATGCCTCCCTGGCGAATCGAATCGAGCTGCTCCAGAAAAATCTGGCAGACCATGCAGCAAACGCCCTCGCAGAAGCCGAGAAGCTCATTGAACAAAAAGAGTTCACCGCCGCACTGGCCACGCTCAAGGACCTCTCCAAGTTGAGCGGGTTGCCCGCGGCGGTCAAAGCGGCCCAGCGGGCGACGGCAGTCATGGCGATGCCGGAGGCCAAGTCCCAGATTGCTGCACTCGAGAAGGTCGAGCGGGAAAAAGAGCGGGCGGCACGCGCCGCCGAGGCGCTGGCGGTTGCGCAGAAGCTCCAAGCCGAAAAAAAACACGAAAATGCCTATGCCGCGTTCAAGGCCGTAATTACCCAATTTGCCAATACCTCCGCTGCCGAGACCGCTCAGGCAGAAGTGAAGAATTATGAGAAGGATCCCGACTTCCTGAAACGCGCGAATACCGCCTCCCTGCAACGCAAGGCCGAATCAATGCTCAATTTGGCCCTAAGCTACAAGGCCGCAGGCAGATACGATCTGGCGCGGCAGCGCTTCCAGGCCGTCATCGACCAGTTCCCGAATACCACATTCGCCCAGACGGCAACCAGAGAACTTGCCGACCTGCCGAAGCAGTAGAGGCCACTGCCAAGCGATTCGGCTCATAAAAGGCAATGCCCGGCACTGCGCAAGTCGATGTGTGCAAACCTATTACTATGGCCACCCATGACCGTTGGCATACCGTGGCCTTTAGCAAAATAAAACACCGGATGCGAACGGGGCCTATGCGAATGATCGCAGACTCAGCCGCCACCGGACAGAGGAATAGCGGTCTGGATTGCCGCCCGAACGATGATGGAATCGGCCAGATTGCGCTGTGTCGTTTCTTCTGGAAATCTGCTCCGCAGCGTGACTTAGGTCTTCCGAATCCAAAGCAAGCAAAATTGCTTTCCTCGTTGCAGTCAACGTACAGCCAGGGCCTGCATTGCGGCGTCTACAGAAATTCCGCGCATTTCGGTTGCCTTTGGCAGATAACGTGGCAGAATGGTAACAGTTAGTGCATTTTGTAGTGGTGCGGGAGCATCAGTTTTGCTCTAAGTCGTTTCGGTATAGGGTAGAACTTGCTCTGGGCTTGTTGAGACCGGGCTAGCCAGTTGTCATGTCGAGGCAGCCTTCGCACAATTGGATGTGTTGGGAGAGCGTGCGTTGATGACAGTACATCTCGGGTAGTTTTGTTGTTGCGCCAACGGTTCGTGGAGGAGCTGTGGGCGCTTCGTGGTGGAGGTTGCGAGAGTGGGAGACCGTGGCATGTCTTCTTTGCTTTGCCGCACGAGGCTTTCGGCTAGGCTCCATGATGATGGGTCTGGCTACCAGCGCTGTCTCACTCCCCCTCACCTATTTGTTGCAGAACCATTTCTAGTCAAGCCCGTAGGGCTGACATGGCATCAAAATAGTTCACGTGGCATTTCGCCGAAGTCGGTTTCTACTCCGTAATTTCTGGAGGAAGGAAGCTTTATGAAAGCTATCATCAGTGGTTCAAAGCGTCGTAATGTTCGATCCCAGCGGGCCGTTTCCCGGGCATCGCGCAGCGTCTTGCCGTTTGTAGGCGCCTTGGAGTCATTGGAACAGCGGCAGTTGCTGTCCACGGTCGCGCTGCTCGCCTCGGATGATGCCCATGTCCGCCTCGGCTCGAATGCGAACAACAACTACCAAAACGATAATTTTCTGCAGGTCAGGTATGCTGGCGATAGCGCCAACAATTCCCGCGAAACCTACGTCAAGTTCGACACTTCCAGCCTGGTTGGCAAGACCATCGTCAGCGCCCAGTTGGTGATGACCGGAAACGGCCCCGCTGACGCGGCTACGACAACTCCGCCTGCCGTCAACGGCTTCAACAACGGCGTAGACAACCGCATCAATGCCTACGGCGTCCCCGATACAACCTGGACCCAGGCTACCATCAAGGCGAACAATCGGCCTGACCCGGCTTTAGATGTTAAATTGGACAACATTCTCGCCCATACCGGCGATTTCACCCAATATGTGTGGAACGTCACGGATTGGGTCCAGGCACAGGTTACGGCTAGCGCCACGCAGACCAGTCTCAGGCTGACCGAGGTGGGTCCGACGACCGGGTCCGGCCGTCAGGATTTCCTATCCAAAGAGAATCCCCTCGTTGTCGCCGCCGGCGCCTCGGGTCCGATGCTCGTTGTCAACGTCGACGACGGTGCCGGCTACAATGCTCTGACGGTGGCGCCGAGCCGCGTCGTGCCTAACTCTCTGCCCACCGAAATCACACTCGTCTGGATCGGCGCCCCGGATGACGCCAGCTACAATATTTTGCGATCGGAAGATGGCGGTGGAACCTTCACCAATATCGCCAACACCCCAGACCACAATTTCATCGACTCCACGGTAACGCCCGGAACTAGCTACAACTACATTATTCAGGCCGTCGGCGCTGACGCGACCACGCTGGACAGCGTGATGACGAACGCGGTCGTCGCCAGCAGCGTCCCCGCGGCGTGGGGCACCACGGACATCGGCAGGGTGAACCTTCCCGGCAGCGCAAACGAGTCCGCCGGCGTGTTCACCATCTCCAACAGCGGCGCCGATATCTGGGGCGGAAACGACCAGATGCGCTATACGTTCCTCAAGGATGCGGCCGGCGATGGCACACTCACCCTCCGCATTGTCAGCAATGACAACCTCGGCGGCTGGGGCAAGGTCGGCCCCATGTTCCGCGGCGGAACGGATCAGGGCAACAACTACGTCTTCGCCGCCAGCACCGGCGGCAATGGCCAACGCTTACAGGGCCGGATTACCAACTTCGCCGCTGACAATTTTAGCGATGACTGGGACCACAATTACAGCACGATCCAGGTGCCGGCAATCGCTGTGTCCGCCCCGGTGTGGATGCGATTGACCCGCAACGGCAACATGTTCTTGGCCGAAACCTCTGCCGATGACGGCAGCGGCAATCCCCTCGGCTGGGAGCCTCTCGGCACCATGCGCCAGGTCAGCCTCGGCACCAACGCGCTCGTCGGTATCGCGGTGGGCTCCGGCAACGGTACTCTGGACACCGCGATCGTTGACAATGTCACTTGGGCGCCGGCTGCACCAATCGCCGCGCCTGAAGCCTTCCTGACGGTCAGCGGCACCGCCTGGAAGGTCGAATGGAACACCAACCCCGCCGCCACCGGCTTCCTCGTCGAGCGGTCCACCTCCGCGGACTTCTCAACCGACCTCAAGTCCTTCAATGCCACCGGCACCTCCTACACCGACGCCACCGTATCCAAAACAACCAAGTACTTCTACCGCGTCACCGCCCAGAAGGGCGCCGCCTCGTCCGCTCCCTCCAAGGTCATCGGCGGCATCCTCGTCACCCCGATCCTCGGCACCCCAGCCTTCTTCTCCGGCACCGACATCTTCGGCAACAACTTGGGCGGCGGCTTGACTCAGTACCAGTACAGCCAGACTTGGTTGGGCGGCACTCCCATCCAACAGCGCACCACCCCATGGGTCAACTTCACCGGCGACAGCGGCTATCCGCTCAACGCGCAGTCCGTCAACGACAACCAGTCCGCCTTCTTCCGCGGCCAGGTCCTCATCGATAAGGAAGCCGACTATGTTTTCTACGGCAGCTCTGACGATGAGAGCCGCGTCTGGGTGGATGGGGTGGACGTCGCCAGCAATGGCGTCGGCACCGGTGGCGGTGGTCACGGCATGCAGGAGCCTGACCTGGTAGCCGCCGGTGGCGGCGCAGCAACCGCTTACTACATCAACCCGATCCACCTGACCGTGGGCTGGCATAACGTCTACGCCATGTACACCCAGGGCGGCGGCGGCTACGGCCTTATGCTCAAGATGGCCGACGCCAGCATTTTCCCCACTGTCCGCGGCGCCGTCATCCCCACCGACCACCTCCGACCGGATGTGCAACTGGTGGACGTGGCCCCGACCGACCTCGCGATCACCAACGACCCGACCGCCGGCGGCTACGAAGGCTACCTCGCCTTGGGCTGGACGGACGCCTCCTCCAACGAAGCCAGCTTCCTCCTCCAGCGAGCCACCGACACCGACTTCACCGACCCCATCACCATTAAGTTCACCGCAGGCTCCACGGATATCGCTGCCATCACCTCGGCCTTCGATGTACTCGTCGCCCCGAATACCCAGTACTTCTATCGCGTCCTGGCTCTCAACGCCGACGGCATCGCCTCCGATCCCAGCAACGTCGTCACCTGGACATCCCCCGCGACGGGGCTGAGCCTCACCGCCACTTACCCCGACGGCACCGGCGGCGCTCGCGCCAACTACCACATCGGCCGCGGCACCTATACGCCCGCCAATACCCCCGATTTCATCCGCCTCGAACCCACGATCGACAACGACTTCGGCAATGGTTCGCCTGATAATATGGTCATCCCCAACGACAACTTCTCCGCTCGCTGGACCGGCCAGTTGAATGTCGCCACCGCCGGTAGTTACGTCTTCCAGACCAATACGGACGATGGCGCCCGACTCTGGATCGATGGGAATCTGGTGATTGACAACTGGGTCGATAAGGGTTACTCCGACACCAACTCGGCCGCGATCGCTCTCACCGTTGGCAAGCATGAACTCTGGATGGAGTTCTACGAGAACGGCGGCGGCGCGGGAGCCAGACTGCGCTGGATTGAGCCTGGCGCAACCACGTCCGTGACCATCCCGGATACGGTTCTGATGCCCGTCGCCTCCAAGCCGGCCGCCCCGACCGGGTTCAGTGCGCGCATCGCCTCGACCAAGATCAAGGTCACGTTCACCGAGGCCGCCAAAAACGAGATCGTTACCTACGTCCAACGGTCCACCACCTCGACCTTCACCCCGGCCACCACTCACACCATCTTCTCGCAGCCGCTGAACTACTCGACCGGCCAAGTCGTCACGTTTGTGGACGCCGGCCTCACGCCGAGCACGACCTACTACTACCGCGTGGTTTCCCAGAACTACGACGCGCAGTCGATTACCCTCAGCGGCGCACAGACGACGCCGGACTTCGATGTGCTGCCCGACGCTCCGACCAATGTGAAGATCTTCGGCACCGGCTTCTACGGCAGCACCGGCATCGCCCTGTTCTGGACCGACAATGCCTTCAACGAAGACGGCTTCCGCATCCTGCGCAGCGACACCGGCGCGGATGGCACGTTCGCCCCGCTGCCGGCTGGATCGATCGCCGAGGACTCCAACAAGTTCGTTGATATGACCGCCGTGGCCGGCAACACCTACTTCTACAAGATCCAGGTGTGGAACGTCATCGGCAGCGTCGACAGCGCGATCGGGTCCGCGACCGCTGCCCCGATGGTTGTCGGCACCGGCACCGGCCTCACCGGACGGTACTACGCCAACACGATCTTCGAAGGCGCTCCGATTGCCACCCGAACCGACGCCACCGTCGATTTCAGCTACCAGAACAACTGCGTCGTGATGCCCGCCAACTGGCCGTCGAACTTTAACAGCGTCGAGTGGAAGGGCCGCGTCCAGGCCCAGATCACCGGCTACTACTTGTTCGCGACCGCCAGCGACGACATGACCGGCCTGTGGATCAGCGACCAGTCCACGCCCATCGTCAGCAACTTCTACTGGCAGGGCGAAACCCAGCGCCAGAGCGCCCCGATCTACCTCGAAGCCGGCACGTTCTACAACATCCGCATGACCTTCGTGAACGGCGGCGGCGGATCGAGCGCCAGGCTCCGGTGGCAAAACGTCGACCAGGGCCTGCCCGACTGGACCATCATCCCGGCCACCCAGCTCTATACGGTGGACCCGGCCGTGGCGCCCGTCGCCGTCCAGAACGTCGCCGTCGATGCCCGAAACAACTACAACTACGTCAAGTTCGAGAACTACGCCGCCGGCAACGACAGCATCAACATCCTCCGCGCTGACGCCGCAGCCGGTCCGTTCGTCAAGGTCGGCACCTCCACCGCGGACAGCCGCGCGTTCCTCGATTACGGCATCGTGGATGGCAAGGAGTACTGGTATATCGTCCGCAACGCCAACGGCGCCCTGGAGTCCGCTGATTCCAACGTCGCCCATGTCGCCGCTTCCACCGCCAAGCCCCTGACGGCTGGCTGGAAGTTCGTCGACATCGGCAACGCCCCAGGCCAGCTTGGCGATCCGGAGCTTCCGGGCGATGCGGCCATGAACGACGACGGCACCATCCGCGTGACCGCCTCCGGCCGCGACATCTGGAACACCGTAGACCAGGGCGGCTACCTCTATCAGGAACTCCCCAACACCGACTTCACCATCACCGTGAAGGGCGATTCCCTCACCGACACCAATTGGTGGGCCAAAGGCGGCATCATGGTCCGCGACTCGCTCGCGCCCGCATCCCGCAAGGTCATGATGGTCCGCACGCCCTACAACCACGGCATCACTGAGTTTAGCTTGCGAAGGTTTGAAGGCCGAGACTGGCAGTCGTTTGGCAGCGGTGCTGATGGCTCGAGTCGTAATTTCAATGGTGTAGACTACGACACCATGCTCTTCAGGCTCGAACGCATTAACGACGTCTTCAAGGGCTACTTCTCCATCGACGACGGCCTCACCTGGTCTCAGGTCGGCAACGTCGATGGCGAAAAGGTCGTCATGCAAGGCGAGAAGATCTTTGTCGGCCTGGCCGTCACATCCCATACCGCCACCAAACAAGACGAGGGCCCGCCCCAGCTCGCCACGGGCGTGTTCTCCGGCCTCACCTTCGAGCACACCAAGGCGGACGGCTCGCTCGAACCGCTCGCCCCCTACCTCGCCACCATACCCGCTGCACCAACGGATCTTGTCGCCGTCGAAGGCGCGGGGTCCGGGTTGATCCAGTTGAACTGGACCGACAACTCCGGCAACGAGGCTGGTTTCGATATCCTGCGCTCGAACACGCTTGCCGGAACCTACGCCAAGGTCGGGACCGCCGCCCCCAACGCCACCGAGTTCACCGACCGTGGCCTCCCCGCGGCCAGCACCCGATACTACAAGATCCAGGCCGTCAACGCCGCCGGCAAGTCCGCCTTGACCAGCCCCGCCGTCAATGCCAATGCCGGTGCTCTGGCCGACATCAACTTCACTGACTTCGCGGATCCCTCCCTGCTGACGCTGAACGGCTCCGCGGTCGCCGCAGTGGACAACGGCGCGGGCGCGTTGGTGTTGCGCCTCACCCCGGCCCTCAACGACCAGATTGCCAGCGTGTACGCCACTGACCTGCGAGATATCACCGCGTTCAAGACCGCGTTCGATTTCAACATCAACAACGGCAACTGGGCTGACGGCTTCACCTTCGCCATCCAGAACGCCGACTACGGTGTTAACGCCATCGGTCAGGGTGGCGGCAACATGGGCTGGGGTGGCTACTGGACCGGGGATCCGGCTGTTTGGATGCCCGGTGTCGGCGTCCGCAGCTTGGCCGTCAAGTTCGACAACTATCCCAACGGTGCCGAGCACACTTCCTCGACCGGCCTGTTCTACAACGAAGAGAGCATCCAGGACTTCGATACCTGGCAGGCCGGCATCACCTACAGCGTCAACATGCTGCCATTCGGCATCGACCTGCAGAGCGCCCACACCTTCCATGTCACCCTGGATTACAATGGCCGGACGTTGTTCCAGACCGTCACCGACACCGTCACCAGCGCCAAGTTCACTTGGCAGTACGATGTGAACATCCCGCTGATCATGGGTAGCACGACCGCGTTCGTCGGCTTCACCGGCGCGACCGGCTGCCTGAACCAGAACCAGGACATCCTCACCTGGCAGTTCAAGCCCGAGATGCCGATTATCGACACTGAGACCCCCTGGGTCATCGACCTCACCGACGGCAACGACATCGCCAGCCTCAAACGCAGCGGGGCCAACGTCCAACTGCTCAACGCGGTCGGCGGCCTCGTCGAGCAACGGGACATCGGCACCATCGCCAGCATCACCGTCAACGGCAAGCTCGGCAATGACGTGATCACCCTCGATCTGTCCGGCGGCCTCTTGACCAACCCCGGCAAGCCCCTCACCATCAACGGCGACGCCGGGTCCGATACCCTGAAGCTCAAGGGCGTCGATCTCACCGGCCTGGACGTCTCCGTCGG
>JAPLNB010000140.1 GCA_026693085.1 Planctomycetota bacterium
AACACCGCCCGACCCAGCAGCCGCATCCGAATCTCCCGCCCCATCGCTCTCGCCAACGCCTCAAACCTCCTCCGAAACTCCCTCACCCTCATCCACCGCTCCAGCAACGCCGCCTTCGGCCAGTCCTTCCCCTCCGGAACGATCCTCCCACTCCCAAACCCCCTCAAGAACCTCGTCTGCCCCTCCGTCAATCCCGTGATCGATGTCATGTCCGCTCCTTTCTGCCAATCCAAAATCGAAAATCCAAAATCGAAAATCGAAAATCCTCTCACCTCGCCACAAACCGATAATCACAAATCGAATACCCCCACTCCCCCTCCCCCCCCTGCCCCCGGCTCTTCCGGTCGTACAGGTAATACACCGGCCGCCCCTCCGGCATCGCCTCCACCTCCACCCGTTTCATCCCCGCCAACTCAAAAAACGGATGCGCCCGCCCCATCACCGCCATCGCCTCCACATACCGTGTCGGACAATGATGCAACATGCAACGAACCAGCACCCTCGCCAGCCCCAGCGACCGAAACGTCGGATGCACCACCACCCGCGATATCGTCCTCACCTGTTCATTCACAAACCGCACGCGAGCCTGATCGCTCAATCTCGTCAACCCCAACACCGCCTCCCGCTCCCAATGCGATAACGTCGGATACGACAAAACCCCCACCCCCACCGTCCTCGACCGCTCCACCCTCGCCCCCGACCCCTCACCCCTCACCCCGTCCTCCTCGTATCTCACCACCCAAACCTCCGCCCACGTTGCCGGCCGCTTCGGCAGGTAATGAAACCGCGACAACTCCTCATAATCCCTCTTGCTCCCCCGATACAGCAGCAACCGCCCCGACAGAAAACTCGGAATCCGATACACCGGCCACCACCGCAGCCCGCCCACCGCTTTCGTCGCCACCATACTCTACGCTCCTTCCCCCCTCATCCAACCGCGAACGCTTCACACATCACTCGTCGTCCTCCCAAAGTCACACCGCACCACCCGATCAGGCCTCAATGCCGCTGCCAGCTCCTCCCTGCTGCTCGCCACGATCGCGCACAGCCCATCGCTCTCATCGATCATCTTCCGCAACGCATGCGCCACCACCGCCGCCGTCACCCCATCCAGCAACCCCCCAAACTCATCCGCCAAAATGCACATCCTCTCACTCACCCCTGAACCCTTGCCCCTTGCCCCTTCATAGAACGCCATCGCCAACCTCAGCCGCCATCTCTGCCCATCCGACAGCTTCCCAGGCGGCAGCACATAACTGTGCGCCTCCGCCAAACCCACCCGCGACAACAACCGCAACGTCCCCTCCAATGGCAGCTCCTCAAACAAATCCACAATCGCCCGCCGCGGCAGCCTCATCCGGTCCAGCTCAATCCGCCGCTCCACCATGATCCGCCGCCGATACTCCCTCAGCAGCGTCGACTTGCCCGACCCCGACGCCCCGGTAATCAGCACAATCTCCCCCGCCACAGGCATCACGCACAACCCCGCCTCAACCCTCCCCCTCTTCTCCATCTCCCAGCTCGCCGATATCCCAAACCACCTCTCCACCACCTCCACCCGCGACCCAATCTCCCCCATTACCCCTAATCCCTTACCCCTCATCTGCCACCTCCTCCCCTCCTCGCCTCGCTTGATCCGACATCGCCTTGCCCCACAGATGCCGCGACACCCCCGCCCAACCCCGAACATACGCCAGCATCGCCCGCACCTCCCCAAGCCCCTGCCCCATCTCCTTGGCGATCGTCCGGGTCTTCTGCCCCACCAGCAGCCGCAAAATCCCCGCCTGCCGATGCGCCTCCGGCAAGTCCACCGGAAACTCGATCAGCGCCACCACCACCGGGTCCCTCAGCCGCGTCATCAGCCGCCGAACCCGCCTGCACACGCTCCCGGCCGATATCCCAAACAACACCCCCAGCTCCCGCACGCTATACTCCCCCTCCAACGAAAGCTTCAGCAGACTCTGATCTGCCGCCGACAGAAACCTCGCCCGCCGCAACAGCATCCGATGCTTCTTCATCGCCTCCGCGTCCCCACCCCGCCCAGCTCCCAACCCCACCAATACCCCGCCGCCCTTCTCCATGCCACCCATACTCTGCCCCTTTCAGTGTTTTATAACAATCAAACCTCTCCCGTAATATGCCCCAGAGTTAGGTGTTTGTCAAGTCCATAAAGAAATTCCACGTAAATGCCTTTACTCCCGTTTAATAAAGGAATTACGGGTCCACGACGCTTAAATATTACACAAAAAACAGACTCCCCCTTAAAGGCCCGCCCGCCGTTCGATCCCCGCCCACCAGGAACGCCTTCGCGCCTTCGCGCCTTCGTGTTTAACATCCCCGCTACTTCCCCCCCACCCCCTCTTCCATCATCGCCAACGCCTCCCCAAGAACCGACCCCTCCCCCAACGCCACCTGCGTCGCCATCGTCCGCACCATCGCCATGCTCAGATTCTTACCCGGGCAGTTCGTCTTCTTCGCATCCCGATGCCCAATGACACGCGAAGCAGGAATACGATAAGCCCTCATCAAGAACGCATTCAGCTTCGCCAGCGACCTCAACTGCGCCTGCGTTGGCCGCCCCGTCTGAAAATCCCCAACCAGGCAAATCCCGATCCCGTACTCGTTGTATTCCAACACTCCCGCATGCGCCCCCGTTTCCTGCTTCGTCCACCGTGGCCCCACCTCCACCAGCCCATCCGCCGCCCCGTGACCATTGCCGATCACAAAGTCATACCCCAGCTCTTTCCAGTGATGCACCTCGCGGTGATACCGGTCAAACGACGCCGCCGACCCCACCTGCGTGTCGCTGTGATGAACCATGATCCACTTCCACGCGTGTGGCCTCACCGCCGGCCACCAGCTCTTCGGCACACCCGCTGCCATATGCCCCGGCGGCAAGTACTGCTGCCCCGCCTGCCCCTTCGGATCCACCTTCACTGCCCCAGGCCCCTTCTGCCCAGCCCCCGGCACCGGCTTCGGCGGCGACTCATACGTCCCACTCTGCCCACTCACCACCGGCCCCTGCAATATCCCCGCCCTCATCTGCGTATGATCCGGCTGCTCCTGCTGACACCCCGCCACAAACCACAACCCACAAACCACAATCATCGCGATTCTCATACCCGACACCCTTCAGCAACCCAAAACAAACCCCACGGACCACCATCCGTGGGACCACAATCCCCAGTAAATCACCCCCCACATTATCGGCCGCCCCACCCCCCCAAAATCAACAAACCCCCCCGAAATAAGGATAAGTCCAATTTCCCCCTCCAAACCCACCTCCCCCATCCCCACCAATAACAAATAACAAATAACAAATAACAAAGCGAAACTCCAATACCAGCTTCGTCAGCTCCGCTATCGTCCTCGTCTTCTTCCTCATTTCCGGCCGTTTTACCCGACGATGCCCCAATCTGAAATATCCTAACAAAACTGGCGGATTTTTGCGAACAAAATCGTCCGCCGAACGTAGTACACACAAGTCTTCCGAGCCTGTTCCGGGCCTTTGACACGAAAACCGGCGCACGTGGGTGCGGCGGGGGGTAGCCGGGGGGTTGGCGGGGGACCCAAGGGAGAGTTATGGGGTTCAAACGGGTTGTCGCCAACAGTCTTTGCAAGCCAATCGCCAACATCCAGGAACTGGCACGATGGGTCCGCAGCTTCACCGGACTCACCCTGCCCAAACGTGCCGTCTGTCCCGGCCACGACTCCCCCCTCATCTACCTCGCCCTCGCCCATTTCGAGCCTGCCAAAGACCTTGTGGTCTGGGCGCCTCGCGGCGGGGGCAAAACCCGACTCGGCGCCGTCGCTACACTCCTCGACCTCCTGCTCAAACCCGGCTGCCAGGTCCGCATCCTCGGCGGCTCACTCGAACAATCGTTCAAAATGTGGGAACACCTCCAAGCCGACGTCCACCACATCCTCAGCACCAAAGTCATTGCCGGCCAAGTGAAAGGCCGACGCATCGAATTCAAAAACGGCTCCGCTGCCGCTGTCCTCACCCAATCCCAACGCGCCGTCCGCGGCCTCCGTGTCCAAAAACTCCGCTGCGATGAGGTCGAACTCTTCGATCCGCAAGTCTGGACCGCCGCGCAACTTACTACTCGCACCCAGCACTCGCCACTGCGTATCGCCGGCACCATCGAAGCCCTTTCCACCCTCCACACCCCCTTCGGTCTCATGCAGCGCGTCATCGAACAGGCCGAAACCTTGGGCACCACCATAGTTAAGTGGTGCCTCATGGAAGTCCTCGAACGCTGCCCACAAGACCGCCAATGCGCCTCCTGCCCCCTTGCCGAAGAATGCAACGGCATCGCAAAGACCGCCTGCCAAGGCTTTGTCAAAATTGAAGATGCGATCGCCATGAAAAAACGCGTCAGCCGCGAAACCTGGGACGCCGAAATGCTCTGCCGCCGCCCCAGCACCCGCAACTCCGTCTTCCCAAGTTTCGATCCCGCTATCCACGTCACCGACAAACCCAATTGTGAAGGTGAGTTATGGCTAGGCATCGACTTCGGATTCGCCGCACCCTTCGTCTGCCTCTGGATCGTCAGCGCCCCCGACGGCTCATCCTACGTCATCGACGAATACGTCCAAGAGCAACGCATGATCGACGAACACGTCCAGCACATCCGCCGCCGCCCCTGGGGAGCCGCTAAAAAAATCGCCTGCGATCCAGCCGGCCAAAGCCGCTCCGATCAAACCGCCGTCTCCGACGTAACCCTGCTCCGCCACTCGGGTTTCCAAGTCAAATGCAAACACAGCGCCATCGTCGATGGCGTCGAATGGGTCCGCCGCGCCCTCCGCCCTGCTTTCGGCCAGCCCAAGCTCTTCATCCACCCACGCTGCACCCGCCTGATCAAAGCCATGCTCTGCTACCACTACGCCGAAGGCGGCAGCGAACTGCCCCTCAAAGACGGCGAGCACGATCACCTCATCGACGCGCTGCGCTATTATTTCGTCAACCGCGAATCCGGCGGCCAGCTAAAAGGCCGACGATATTGACCCATCTATCGCGCCAGCCAAGCGCAGGTAGTCCTCCGGACCGTTGTACACCTGGCAGGAAACGCGGATGTGCCAGCGTTCCTGCCAGCGGATCAGGGGGACCTCAATTTGATGCTCATCGTACAAAAACTGCTGAAATCGCTGTGCGGCATCCTCGGCCATATCACACAGCGGCGCCGGGAGTTGGGCCGTCGCCATGGAACCCAGCAGCGATCCATCGAGCGGGCTCAGCGGCGGCACATTCCATTTCTCGAAAAGCATCTGGTGAGCCCACACCGCCAGATCGTGATTCTGCCGCCGCACCTCGGACCAGCCGAGGTCGCCCATAAAGTCCAGGGCGCATGGGGTGGCCAAAAAGGCGCTTATATCGCGCGTGCCCTGCCAGTCGAACTCGCGGCCGAATCCTTGGCCAAGGTGGTGGCTGATGATGTTCGGGTGGATGTCAGCCTGCCGATCGGGACGCACCCAAAGGAACGCCGATCCCTTGGGTGCACACGCCCACTTGTGCAAATTGCCCGTGTAGTACGCGGCGTGGATCGCGGTAACACTCAGATCGAGCATCCCGGGCGCATGGGCGCCGTCGATCAGGACATCGATGCCTCTGGAACCACATGCCGCAACGATCTGCTCTACGGGGAAAACCAAGGCGGTAGGGGACGTAACATGGTCAATCACAAGCAACCGAGTGCGATCGCTCAGGTTCGCAAGGATCGCGTCCATGATCTGCTGGCCACTGTAGATGGGCGTGCGGATGTCGATTTCGCGATAGGTCGCCGAGGCCCGTTCCGCAGTGAATCGCATCGTCTGACGGATGGCGTTGTAAACGTGTGTGGTGGTCAGCAACTCGTCGCCTGAGTTGATCTTGAGGCAACGGAAAACGGCGTTGATGGCTTCGGTGGCGTTGGTGACAAAGCCAAAGTCGTCGGGACGCATGCGCAACAACTGGCCGACAGGGATCTTGGCCGCGGCGAGCAGATCGCGGCAGCGCCGACCGAGGATCTCGACCGGCTCGGCTTCGATCCGGCGTCGCCAGTCGTTCTGTTCATCAAAAACGCACCTGGGGACGGCGCCGAAGGAGCCGTGGTTCAGGAAGGCGATGCCATCCTTCAGCATCCAGAGTGTTCGGTGGTTAGCGGTCATTTGGGATTGGGGATGTAATCGCCGCCGCGGCAGTTCTTAAGGTAGTTCAAGCCATACACTTGCCCGGTCATCTCCAGCTCGTCGCGGTAGACGGGGTCGTGGAAGCCTTCGATGTCGATGGCGCCTATGTATTTGTTCATGCGGAGGATAGAGATGATGTCGGTCCAGTTGGAATCGCCGAAGCCCGGGGTGCGGTGGTAGGCGTAGGTTTTGCCGCCGCGGATGCCATAGGCGCCGATGGTGTTCCAGTCGATGGTGGCGTCTTTGCCGTGGAGGTGGAAGATTCTCTTAACCCATTGACGAAGCTGGGGGATAGGATCGACCAGTGAGCACATCTGGTGGCAGGGTTCCCATTCCAAGCCGACGTTCTCGAAGGGCAGTTCATTGAAGATCATCTCCCAGGCGGCAGGCGAGTGGGCGATGTTCCAGGCGGGGGATTCCCAAGTACCGGCCATATCGCAGTTCTCGAACGCGATGCGGACGCCGTTGTCTTGGGCGCGTTTGACAAGGTCCGACCAGACTTTCTTGAAGGCGGGCATGGATTCGGGAAGGGGTTTGCCTTCGATGGCTCCGGCAAAGCCGTTGACGATGTCGCAGTTAAAGAGCCGGGCGGAGTCGATCATCCGGGCGATGTCTTTGGCGCAGTTGGGGTCTTGGAGGGGGTTGCCGAAGACGCCGACGGCGGAAATGACGGCGTTATCTCCGATGGCGGCCAGGACTTGTTTGGCAGTAGTGGCCAGGTCGATGGGGCCGATTTCTTGCCAGCAGGTGAGGGCGAAGGATTCGAAGCCGTGGGGGAGGATCTGGGGGATGTGGCTGGCTGCCTTGTCCATGGAGACCAGAGTTCCGATGCGGATGTCGAGTTGAGACATAAGGTGGTCCTTTCGTTGGTGGGAGCGTAGCGAGGTGAGGCGGAGGATCAAGCCCGTTGGCCCCCAGCCTGACACGCCTCGCAGAAGCAATGGCTATAATCTGGGCATGTTTGGTTCTCATTTGTCTATTGCAGGGGGTATGTATCGGGCCATCCTGGAGGCGGTTCGGCTTGGGTTTCAGACGGTCCAGGTCTTCACGGGTAATCCGAGACAGCTATCCTGTAGCCAAGGGCAGTTGTTTACGAAGAACCAGCAGCAGCGGGAATCCCCGCCGCTGACTCTCGATGCCGTCTTCCAATGGCAGAGCGAGTGCCGCCGCGCACGATTCGAGAAGACCGCCAGCCACGCCAGCTACCTGATCAATCTCGCTTCGCCCGATGAAGCCCTCTGGCGGCGGAGTATCGACGCGTATGGCGAGGAATTGCGGCGGTGCTCGCTGCTGGGCATTCCGTATTGCGTCATCCACCCCGGCTGCCACATGGGCGGTGGCGAGCAGTTCGGAATCAGCCGCGTCGCTGCCGCCCTCGACGAGGTCCACTCGAACGTTCCTGCCGGCTCGGTTCTCACATGCCTCGAATCAACCGCCGGCCAGGGTAGCTCGATCGGCCATCGCCTCGAGCACCTTGCGGAGATCATCGAACGAGTGGGTTCGCCCAATCGCGTCGGTGTTTGCCTCGACACGGCGCACCTGTTTGCCGCCGGCTACGACTTTCGCGAACACAAGTACTCACGCTTCGTCGCCGACCTTCAGCGGATCCTCGGACGCAGCCGAGTGAAGGTGCTGCACCTGAACGACTCGAAAAAGCCGCTCGGTAGCCGAGTCGATCGCCACGAGCACATCGGGCATGGCCTGATCGGTCTGACCGGCTTTCGCCCATTTGTGCGTGATTCCATCTGGTCTGATATGCCGAAGATTCTTGAGACTCCAAAGGAAAAGGCCCCTGACGGCCGAGATTGGGACGAGGTCAACCGGGAGAGTTTGACCTCGCTGATGTGAATCAGCCGCTACCTGCGATTTGGTCGTCCCGCCGATGACCCGCTATCGTTTCGCCCGTTGCTGCCGCCCGATTGCGGCGGGGGATTTGGCCGCTCTGCCCTGGCCGGCGATGGGCTGCTTGGCCTTTCGGCGGGGCGCTCGGCCCTGGGGGGTGGACTGCTCGGGCGTTCTACCGGCCGCTCTGCTCGCGGCGGTGGACTGCTGGGCCGCTCTGCTCGCGGCGACGGACTGCTGGGCCGCTCGACCCGCACGGGCTGTCGGCTTTGGCCCTCGTTTCGTCCTGCCGTCGGCGCGTCCCGCCTGGTCGCGGTTGCGCGTGATGACTTGGCGTCATCATTCGTCCGTGCCACTTCCGCCGGCCGCGATGGCTTGCCATCGTCCCGCCCGGGCTTCAGGTTGGTGGTCTCCCGCCGTGAATCGACCGGCGGCTTTGCACGGGTATCATCGCGTGTAGCCACCGGCCCCTTATTCGGCTCATTGTGAACTTTCCCAATCTCCCGACTGCGCTTCGGCGGATCGATGGCGGTAGGGGGGTGAAGCCGCGGCCCATCCGAGCCGATCGACCCCCGCGAGCGGTCCGGAACCCGCGGCCTACGGTCAGCGTCTGGATTCCGGTGTATCGACTGCCCGTACCACGGCCGACGGTATGTCGAGCTGTACCCGTGATAAAACCCGAGACTGATATACGATGGCGTGCAGTATGACCTGAACGCCGGGTAGCCGTAGGTGGGCGAGTAGAGGGACGTGTACCGGTAGGCAAACGGATCGTTGTTGTAGGTGTAATAGTACCCCGGCGTCACGTAGGAGGGGGCATAGCTGTAGGCGGGAATGTAGGGATCCGAAAACGCATACGGAGCCGCTGGCTCATACCCCGCGACAGGTGGCTCAGACTCGGACACCGGCGGCTCAACCGGCGTTTCGTTGGCGCGGGTGGGTCCAGACCCTGTCACTTTGTCGTCGTACTGCGGCTCGGCCTCCGCCGCGTCCTGCTTCGTCGCCAGCTCACCCAGTCCCAGCACGTTTCTGGCCTGCTCTGCCAGCAGGTCCTCCAACGCGAAGAGTTGGCGCTGCGACGCGGTCGCCTTGATGTATCCCAAGGCCCGTCCGGTTGCCGGGTCGAGGATCCTGCCCGTCACCCGCACTTCCGTGCTCACGACCTGGTAACTGCCGACCACCACGACATTGGCCCCCGCCTTCTGCGCCAGGTTCAGTGCCGCCTGCTCGTCCATCGTCACGGGTCCGGTCGTTGGCCGAGCCGCTGACGCTATGCTGATGTTGCCCACGATGCGCACTGCCGGGTCGCGTCCCAACTCCGCCTGGAGGTTCTGCGCAATGGCCTGGCCGATCCACGTGTTCTTCGCCTCATCGCTGAGCATCGCGAAGGGCATGACCATCACCACCGGCTTCGAGGGGGCTGCCGCCACATCCGCGGCGCGAACCGCAAAACCGATCGCCAGCAACACAATGAAGAAGACGGATCGCACCATGAACACCTCCGGAGGGCTTGCTACTAGCAATTATACACGGTCGCCCGCTGGATTTGCTATGAAAATCGCCCAACCCCGCTGCATTTCCAGAACACGGCTCGACCGCCTGGCCATGGCCCATCATGCGAAGCGGCTGAGTGCCACGTGGTCGAACACCCCTTCGCCCAAAGCCCCCACTTCGCCCGAACTGACGGCCATACCCACGTACGCGGTGGATGCGCTGAAAGTCGCCCGGCCCAGTACCTTCCACCGCCGTCCGAACCGCGAGAGGTAGGTCGTGAACACGTTGCCCCGCCGCTCCATCTTCAGCCAATACGGCGCCGCGATCCCCGCCTGGGCCGCGAAAGCAGTGTTGGCCGCGAAGGCCTTCCGCTGCTGGTATACCGCCGCCGTACCTCCCGAGAGCATGACCGCCGCATAGGGCGAGTCTGCCCGCAGGCTCCGGCGCATCATCAGCCCCACTTTGATTCGCGGCTGACCGCTCCGGATCGATCCCACCCGCGCGATGATCCGCCCGTCCCCACGCAGCGCCTGGTACGCAAAGCGAAATTGGTCCCGTCGTCCCAGTATGTCCTGCCCGGCCCCATCGACCGAAAATGTCCCTGCGAGATAGGTCGCCGACCCGCTGATCGCCGGGCGCCCGATGTCCGTCTGCACCCAGGGCGACGGCAGACCCAAAGCGGTCTGACTGTAGGTGTCGATAACCGCGCCGATCCGAGTGATGAACTGATACGAGATCGACGTATCAGTCGCATCCACTATCATCGCCCCAAAATCACCGTTGTAACGGACTTTGCTTCCCGCGACCGGCTCGCCAAACACGTACAGATCTTTGCCGCCCGACCCGTTCACAAAGTACGGAATCCCCCCGGTCATGATCCGCTCGTAGTCGTGTTCGTGGCCGGACAGGACCGCGTCCGCCCCCCATGCTTCGAACGGCCACTGCATCCATGCGCTGTTGCCGTGGGTCGTTCCTGAAGAGTACGGCGCATGGTGAAAATACACGATCTTCCAGGTTGCATTCGACGCCGCCAGACCGTGCTGCAGCCACTGTGCCTCGACCGAATCGGCCGTCGAAGTGCTCGGATTCGTGAAACCCAGGTTCGCCTCGTTGGGGTCGCTGTCAATCGCGAAGAACTGGACCGGCCCGGCGGTGAACGTGTAGTACCGCTCATTGCCCGGCAGCGCGAAATAGTCCAGGTATGGCTGCGCTGCGGCCGACCCCCAGTCGTGGTTCCCCAATGACGGGAAAAAGTGATTTATTTGGTCTGCCGGACCGGGGCCGTACGAGCCTTGGTATGGATAGATGTAATCGTGGTAGAACTGCCCGATATTCCTGTCGATCGTCTTGGCCTCGCCAAAATAGTAGTTGTTGTCGCCCGTGGTGACGATCAGGTTGGGATTCTGGGATTTGACCATCGCCGCGACCGCTGCTTCCTCTGCCGAGCCGTTCCCATAGTCGCCGACCACAGCAAACCGCAACGAGCTTGCCAGCAGCGTCCGCCGCTCCAGGGGTTCCACTGCAAGAGACAGATTGCTTCCGCCGCGATACCGGTATGTTGTCACAACTCACCTATGAATCCAGTGCCCTGAACATCAGTTAGATCGGCAAGCCGCTGAATCACCGTGAACAGCGCCTGCGTCCCCGCCTTCCCTCGTCCGGCCGCCTGCGCCGCCGTGAAAAGCTGGTGCACCAGGCTCGATCCGGGCAGGCAGACGTTTGCCTCCTGAGCGGTCTGCATCACCAGCCGCAAATCCTTCTGCATCAGATCGATCATGAACCCCGGCGCATAATCGCCCACGATCATCTTGGGCCCGAGGTTTGCCAACTGCCAGGAATTCGCCGCCCCGCCCGTCAATACTGCCAGTGTCTTGGTCAGATCCAGGCCGTTCTTCCGGGCAAACCCGAGTGCCTCGCACACCGCCAGGTTTGTCACTGACACGAGAATCTGGTTGACGAGTTTTGTCAACTGCCCATTGCCCGACTCGCCGCAGTGCATGACGGTCTTGCCCATCAACTGCAACAGCGGCCGCACCGCTTCAAATGCCGCCTCATCCCCGCCGACCATGATGGACAATGTGGCATTCCTCGCCCCGACGTCGCCGCCCGAGACCGGCGCATCAAGGAACTTCGCCCCCTTCTTCGCCAACTCCTTTGCCATCTGCCGCGTCGCCGACGGAGAGATTGTGGAGTGATCGAGCACGATCATCCCCCGCTTCGCCGACGCCAGGACGCCCTGCTCGCCGAGCACGACGCTCTGCACATCGGGCGTATCGGGCACGCAGATAAACACCACTTCCGCTCCCTCGGCCGCCTCCGCCGCGCTCTCCGCCCAGACCGCCCGGCGTGCCAGCAACGGCTCTGCCTTGGTTCTGGTCCGGCTGTATACCCTCAGCGTATGTCCCCCCGTCAACAAATGCCCTGCCATCGCCCCGCCCATGATCCCCAAGCCGATGAACGCGAGTTGTCTTGCCATTTCCCTAAGGATAACGTCCGCGGCTGCCGCCGCAAATCGAGGAATCGCCCACACGACACGCAACGCACCCAACGAATAGCAAATAACAGAAAATGAAGGGGTATGATGCTATTTCTTCAGTTCCACCAGCAACACCGCGAAGTTGATCAGCACTGAAATCGCCAGCGCCACCAGCACCCAGATAATGAATGTCGGACTATTCCAGAACGTTTTGTCGAACCCGCCCCCGGGGGCCAGGTCAATCGTTTTGCCCGTCTCTTCGATTTTCTCCAACGCGTCGATATTCACATCTCGCCGCGCGTGCGACGGCGGGTCGCCCTTCCGCACCGTCTCCAGATCCTCCAGGAGATCTCGCGTCGATGCGTAACGGTCCTCACGGCGCTTGGCCATCGCCACTTCGACAATTTCCGAAACGCCGGCCGACAGCGCTGCATTGATATGGTCGGGCGGCACCAGCGGTTCCTTCAGATGCTTGTGCATCACGGCCGTCGGCGTTTCCGCCTCGAAGGGCGGATGCCCTGTCACAAGATGGTACAGCGTCGCGCCCAGCGAGTAGATATCGGACCTGAAATCGATGTCCACCTCGCCGCGGATCTGCTCCGGGGAAATGTAATACGGTGTGCCGTACGCCTTGCCCGCTTCGCTCTCAGCCGCCCCCTTGTCGTCCATCGCCCGCGCCAGACCCAGATCGGTCAGTTTTGCCACTCCCTGCGGCGTGAAGATGATGTTCTTCGGCTTGACGTCTCTGTGAATCAGCCCGCGATCATGCGCGTGCGTCAGCGCCCCCGTGATCTGGATCATGATCTCCAGCGCCTCGGCCTCCGAAAACGCCCGTCCGTCACCTACCGGCGGAGGCTGCATGATGTCATACAGCGTCTTGCCTTCCACATACTCCATCACGAAATAGTGGTAGCCTTCCGGCGAGTATCCTACGTCGTACGCCTGCACGATATTGTTATGGGACAACCTCGCGGCCGCCCGCCCCTCTTTGTAGAATCGCTCGACGAACTCCGTATTGTCGTTCATCCGCTTGGGCAGCACCTTGATGGCCACGATCCGGTCCAGCGATTCCTGCCTGGCCTTGTAGACCGTCGCCATGGCCCCCTTGCCAATTTTCTGCAGCAGCCGATACCCCGGGATCTGGTTCTCCCGACGTCGATCGTCGAGCTGTGACCGGATGCGCTTCGCTTGGTTAACCGTAATAAACGAGTGCTCGATCAGCACATCGGCCAAGCTGCGTTGGTTAGGGTCGGACGACTGTTTTTGTTGTTCTCGACAGAACTCCACTTCGGTCTTGGTCGCCAGACCCAAATCAACAACGACCTTCCCGACCTCGCTATCGAGGCTGGAGTTCAAACCGCTGGCGTAGCTATCAGACTGTGCCATTGCCTAGTTTCTATCGACAAGACAGCCCAACCGGTCAAGTTACGATTTGGCATGGACCAAGCCGTCAGACGAGTCCAATCACGCTATAACCCATTTTATGTGGTGTCAAGCGACATGAGGCAATATCCCCCGCCAATTCTATACGCGAATGCTCCCATGCGAGGGTCCAAACTGTCTAGAACGCGCGATCCGATGCTAATAGACGCCCAGGTTGAGACTTTTGATTCCTCCGTTAAGATTAGCTTCGGAGCAGTTCAGCCGCTTCCCACCCTGGATTGCATGCCTCATGCACCGAACCAAGCGTTGGATTATCGCGCCTCGATCAGAAGCAGCCGAGCCGTTGGCTGATTCGCTGAAAACCTCGCCGTTGATCGCGCAAATGCTTATCAACCGAGGGGTTACAGATGCAGATGCTTGTCGTAAGTTTCTCTCTCCCAGCCTTAAAGACCTGCATGAGCCGGACCAGATCTCCAGTCTCAAGCAGGCCGCCGAGCGCATGGTCAGGGCGATCCGAGATCATGAGAAGATCGTCATCTATGGCGATTACGATGTTGATGGAATCACGGCGACCTCCATCCTCTGGCACGCGATCCGCCTGCTCGGCGGGCAGGTGGAGTACTACATTCCGCACCGGCTCGAGGAGGGTTACGGCCTGAATGCGGAGGCAATAGCCGCGATCTGTGACGCCGGGGCGAATCTGATTGTCACCGTGGACTGTGGCATCACCGCGATTGCCGAAGCCAAGGTTGCATACGAGCGGGGGGTGGACCTGATCATCACCGACCACCACGACTGGCGGACGGAACTGCCCAAGTGCCTGTTCATTGTGCATCCTCGCCTTGGCCCGGGCGGAACGGTCAGCACCTATGCCAATCCCTACCTCTGCGGGGCCGGCGTGGCGTTTAAGCTGGCTTGGTCGATCGGCCAGACGCACGGTGGGACCCTGCGTGTGAATGAGCCATATAGGCGGTTCCTGATTGAAGCGATCGCGTTGGCGGCCTTGGGGACGATCGCCGATGTCGTGCCCCTGGTGGGCGAGAACCGGATCCTGGCGCATTTCGGCCTCGGCGGGCTCAAACAGAGCCAACTCATTGGAATCAAAGCCCTGATCGAGTCGGCGGGCTTGGCGGGCCAAAAACTCGACAGCTATCACGTCGGCTTTCTGCTTGCCCCCCGCCTCAACGCCTGCGGGCGGATGGGCCATGCGCGCGAGGCAGTGGAAATGCTGACCAGCGCCGACGAGCCCAAGGCCAAGCAAGTGGCGGCCTGCCTGGAACAGCAGAACCGCGAGCGGCAGTCGCTGGAACGCCGGATATTCGCCGAGGCGATGGAGCAGGCCGAGAAACTGGGATTCGACAAGGATGACTGCCGCGGCGTGGTGCTGGCTGCGGAGGGGTGGCATCCGGGCGTTATCGGAATCGTCGCCTCACGCGTGGTGAGTCGGCTGAACCGGCCCACAATCATGGTCGCCTTGACCGAGGGCGTGGGCCAGGGAAGCGGGCGATCCATCCCCGGTTTCCATCTGGCCAAGGCGCTTGAAGCCTGCGACGAGCACCTTGTTGGCCATGGCGGCCACGAGATGGCCGCGGGACTGCGAATCTCCAGCGCCAACCTCGCCGCGTTCAGGGAAGCATTCCGTGCCCATGCGACCAAAGTCATCTCCCCGGAGATGCTCCTGCCGGCGATCCATATCGATTGCGTAGCAGAACTGAAACAGGTGACGTTGCCCGTGGTCAACGACCTCCAGCGGCTCGGACCGTTCGGAACGGGAAACCGCAAGCCTTTGATCGCCTTCCAAGGCCTGGAAGTCGCCTGCCTGCCGCGTCGTGTGGGAAGAGCCGGCGAGCATCTCCAGATCCTGGTCCGCCAGCAGGGCGCCACGATGAAATGCATCGCATTCAACCACGGCGAGTTGTTCGATCACCTCCAACCTGGCCGGCGGATCGATCTCGCCGGCGAACCCGCCGTCAATGCCTTCAATGGCCAGAAAAACGTTGAGCTGGAAGTGCGGGACCTCCGATTTGCCTGACGCGACGGCCCACATCGCTGCCTGCGCCATTCCCGCGTTCATACAGCAATCAATTCGGACCCGCTGCCGCCTCGCGTGCGAGGTGCGTTCTGTCCCATTGGCATAGAATAGCGGGGTCCCCGTTTCATTGCGGTAGCCCCGGATGCACGGAGCTCAGCGAGGATGGGTGAAGGAGTGGCGGGGGAAATGGGTTCCTTTTGTTGGGAGGGAAGCGGGTCTATGGATGGGGTGACGGAAAGTGTTTGGAGCCAGTATCCGGCAATCGGAAAAGCAAAGAAGTCTGGCGGAGGAGGGTAAAAGCGTAAGATGAGCGGGAATGAATGATTCTGTGGTTTTTGGAGCAAGACCCGGCGAGAAAAGCGACCCCAAACCTCCCCCAATCAACCCCCATCTGAGGCCAAGGGGATTGGGGCGGGTGGCGGTGCGGTATTCGGTTCTCAAAACCCGTTCGTCATGCGCGTATACAAATGTCTGAAAAAAGCGTTCGCATAAAAAAGGGTAAGTATCAGAATATTGTTTGTGCGGAGATCAATCGCCGGGATTGCCGGCAGGTCGGCAGGGTGCTTGAACTGGTTGCCGCCGACGGTAAGCTGGCGGCGGCGTAGGTCGTGACCGGGTACCGAATTGAGGAGCTTGCCATGAAACAAAGTCGTGATGGATCAAATGAGACTGCCCAAACGACGATGCGGCTGTCCCGGCGTTCCGTGGTGATGGGCGCGGTCGGGGGCGTGACAAGCGCCCTTCTGGGCGGCTTGGCGTCGCAGGCCAACGCCGCCGCGGCGACCCTTGCCGTTGATCTCGATAAGATTGAAAAGGTCGTCGTGAATGGCCGCATCAACCAGGGCATCTGCGGCGTCGGCCTACGAATGCCCACCGAGCAAAAGTGCGCCCTGGTTGCCAAAATGGGACTCAAGAGCATTGATTTCATGGGCCCTAACGACTGGCCGACCCTGAAAAAGTACAACCTCGTCTGTTCCCTGGCCAGCGGCGCCGGGGGCATCCCGGTCGGGTGGAACCGCAACGAGAACCACGCCAAACTGATCGAAACGATGAAAAAAAACATCGATCTGGCCAGCGATGCCGGTTGGCCCACCGTCATCACCTTCTCCGGCAATCGCCACAAGGACCGCAATGACAAGGAAGGCGTCTCCGATGAGCAAGGCGCCAAGACCTGTATCGATGGCCTGAAGCAGGTCGCCGCCTATGCCGAGCAGAAAAAGGTGACGATCGTCATCGAGTTGCTCAACTCCAAGCGGAACCATCCGGATTATCAGGCCGACCACACCCCCTGGGGTGCCGGCGTGTGCAAGGGCGTGGGTTCCGAGCGAGTCAAACTGCTGTACGACATTTACCACATGCAGATCATGGAAGGCGACATGATCGCCACAATTCGGGAGTTCAAGGATTACATCGGGCATTATCACACCGCCGGGAATCCCGGACGCAATGAGCTTGACGAGAACCAGGAGATTTACTATCCGCCGATCATGCGGGCGATCGTTGCCACGGGGTATATGGGGTACGTGTCGCACGAGTACTCGCCAAAGGGCGACCCGATCAAGGCGCTGATCCAGGCGGCAAAAGCGTGCGACGTGTGATGGCGGCCTGGACGACCCACCGAACGCAATCCGTCGGGGTCTGCATCTGGCTATCGCGTGACGATCTCGAAGGCCATGCCCGGTAGCGCGCCTATGCGATCGCGGCGTCGGTTGCCTTGGACTCTCTCGTTGCCCGAGGCGAAGGATCTTTCGGCCAAGGCCATGATGATGAGGTTCCCTTTGAGCCTAAAGCATTTCCCGATTGCCTGTACTCCTTTTCTCCCCTCGCCCGGTACTCCGGGAGAGGGTTGGGTGATGGCTTCATTAATGTTTGCGCACATAATGCAGCAATATATGGTAGGGTGGGCGTACTCGCCCACCGCCGCTCCACCGCCACTCCACCACCGCTCCCCCCCATCACGCCCGCCGCCCTCATTCCCCCGCCGCGCTGCCAATTTCTTCCATCCGGCCCGGCCCCGCGACGATCTGCTCGCACTGGCAACACCAATCCACCGCATAGCGATTCTCGTCCACGAATCGGTGAAATGACGAATGTGCCCATGCGTGCGGACACCTCGCGTGCCGGTGCTTGACCGGGTTGTAATGGATGTAATCCAAATGCCGCCGCAGGTCGTCGGGACTGCGGATGGTGTGTTCCCAAAATCGCTTGAGCCAGACACCCCGGGCACGCTGCCGCACGCGGGATGGCGATCGCCGTTGTTCCGTTCCCCCGGCCCCGAGGGTGGCGCGGGTGAAGCCGGATTTGACATTCGCGACACGGATGGAGAAATCGCCGTCGCCTTCGCTCAGCGTCATGAGCATATGAAGGTGGTCGGGAAGCAACACCATCGCCTCGAGAACGAACGGCTGGTGTCGGCCACAGGCCTCGAATGCCGCATGCAGCATCACCCGCGCCGTTTCACACACAGAAATGGGCGCACGACGCTCGGCCACCAGCGTCAGAAAGAACGTCCCCCGCCGGCACCACCCACAAACTCAACAAACGCGAAATCTGCCGCCTCATCCGCGACGCCGGCTACACCCCCGCCCAACGCAACCAGT